>CAYUPV010000221.1:0-4548 GCA_964445885.1 uncultured Methylococcales bacterium | reverse complement strand
CCTAACCGCTACCGGGGACTACTCGCCCTCGCTTCGCTCTCCATGGCTCGCAGCGGTGGTACAGGGAGAATTGATGACTGGCATGCAACATGGCCAGGACATGCAGACATGTATCTTGTTCCTTCCAGTTGCAGTTATCCCGGTCAGGATCTGTTGATCCATTGTTCATTCACTTCTTGTAGTGGCGGATTTACTTGTAGAGCCGATTATTATTGTCCAACAGGGGAAACTCCGGTCAACGGAATATGTCCTGGAAACCTGGTTGATCATCCAAAGAATCTTGGCCAGCCCTCCGAATGCATCGGCAATCCCTGTAATCCGGCCACCGGCAACAAATATCAGAGGGAAACCGATTACTCCGGTGCTGCAACCGGTCTCTCCATTGTCCGCCATTACAACAGTCATGCAGCGATGATCGACCAGGGGCTGGGTGCGGGCTGGACTCTTCAACTTACACCATCGCTTCAGGTATCGTCCTCGTTGATCACGGTCCGTCAATCCGACGGCCGGATGGAATCCTTCACCTGGGTCAATGGCCATTGGCAGGGCGATCCCGACAGCCACTTGCGGTTGACCCAGGACGGTAAGGCCTACACCCTGGTCAGTGACCAGGGGATCAGCGAGCGTTATGACCTCCAGGGGCGGATTCTCAGTCACACCGACCTTGTCAACCGGACGACGACCTATCGTTACAACAGCGCCGGCCAGCTCGACTCTGTCACCGGACCCTTCGGCCATACCCTGAAGCTGAGCTATGATGCCGACAACCACATCGCCACAATGACCGATCCGGGTGGCGGTGTGTATCGATACGATTACGACCGCGCGGGGAATTTGGTTCAAGTAACCTACCCAGATGACACCTTCAAGGTCTACCATTACGAGGATCCGGATTTTCCCCATGCCTTGACCGGCATCACCGACGAAAACGGCGACCGCTATGCCCGCTTCGCCTATAATGCTGCCGGCCAGGCCATCCTGACCGAACATGCCGTCACCAGCAATCCCCAGGCACAGGAACATTTCGATCTCAGCTACGACGGCCCCACCCAGACCACGGTCACCGATGCCATCGGCACGGTGGAAGTGTTGACCTTTTCTGAAAACCTGGGTGTCAAACATCTTCTCAGCCGGATCCAGCATACCGACCAGAAAGGCATCGAGCGGATCTATGACGACAGTAACAATCTCATCCGTCACACCGACCCGGAAGGCAGGACAACCGCTTACAGCTACAATGCCAGTCATCAACGCATCACCGTCACTGAAGCGGCCGGCACAGAAGAAGCACGCACGACAAAGATCGCCTATCTGTCCCCCAACATCGACCTGCCGGTACATATCTGGCAACCCAGTATCCTGCCCGGAAAATTCCGTGAGACCCAAATCGAGTACAATCCGGACCACACCGTCCAAAGCATCACCACCAGAGGCTACCGGCCTGACGGCACCCCCATCAGCCGCAAGACCACTTTGCGCTACAATGCTGCAGGACAGGTCGTCCAGATTGATGGACCACTCACCTCGGTCGACGATCTGACTACCTTCAGCTATTACGAATGCACCACGGGCGGAAGGTGCGGTCAAATGGCCAGCCTGACCGATGCCATGGGTCACACCACAACCTTCGACCGCTATGACGCTCACGGTCGGATCAGGCAGACCACCTCGCCTAATGGCGTCGTCACCACCTATGAGTATGATCCGCGTGGCCGTCTCCTGCAGATCACCCGGACCGCCCCTGAAGGACAAACCCGAATCACCACCTTTCGCTATGACGCCGCCGGTCAGCTACAGCAACTCACCACACCCGCTGGCCTGACCCTGAACTACAGCTATGATGCCGCCCACGATCTGCGCAGCATCGGTGACAACCAGGGCAACCGGATCGAATACCGCTACGATGCCAAAGGCAACCGTATCGAGGAAACCATCAAGGATGCGGGTGGCAACCTGGTCAGAACCGTGCACACCACCTATGACCTGCGCAACCACGTACAAGCTGTCAACCAGGGTGGCTCTGTCACACAAATGATTCACAACGCCATCGGCGGACAGATCTCGGTCACAGACCCAAATGAAAACCCACCCACCCGATATCTCTATGATGCCCTCCAGCATCTGCAACAGCGCATCGACGCCCTGGGCAATCTCACCACCTATCACTATGACCCCCAGGATCAGATTACCCAGGTCCAGACGCCGAATGGGCTGGTGACCGGCTATCGCTATGACGACTTCGGCCGGCTCATCGAAGAAACCAGCCCAGACCGGGGAGGCAGTCACTATCAATATGACTCCGCCGGCCGTTTGCTCGTCAAAACCGATGCCAACGGTGTGGTCTCTCGCTATCGATATGACGCCTTGGGCCGGCTCGTTTTCATCGATTATCCGGGCAAAGACCTGGACACCACCTTTCAATACGACAACTGTAACCATGGCATCGGCCGGCTATGCCTCCTTACCGACAGGCATACCCGGATTGAATACCAATACGACCCGTGGGGCAACCGAACCACTATCACCCAGACCATCGGCCGGTCCCGCTACACCACACGATATCAATACGATCTTGACAACCGGATTGCGGCGATCGAGCACCCGTCCGGACGGCAGATCAATTTCCGCCGGACTGTCACAGGCCGCATAGAAAGCATCGAAAATAGATGGAATGGAAACGTAAAAAACCTTGTCAGCAACATCGACTACCTGCCTTTTGGTCCTATTGTCAGTCTTACCTATGGCAACGGACTGGAGGAACAACGCAGCTACGATATGGCTTGGCGGATGGTCGGACAGGTCATCGACAGCCTGATTGAGGCCCGTTACCAATATGATGACGCCGGAAACCTGATGAAGATCAACACTCGCGATGGGCAAAGCCAGGACTATCAATACGACCCCCTCCATCGCCTGATCGAGGAATCCGGCCCGTACGGTCAGCGTAGCTATCAATATGGCCCCAACGGCAATCGTCTTGGAAGACTCAAAATCGATCTGCGGCGGAAACAGATCCTGACCATAAAGCAGGACTATTTCTATGCCCCGGATAGCCAGCATCTGATCCGTATCGACACCCAACATCATGGCAGAACCCATAGCATCAACCTGAGCTACGATCCAGCCGGCAACACACTGGCTAGAAACAAACAGGCCTTCACCTGGGATGAAAGAAACCGCCTCAAAGCCTATAACGGAAACAACCGACTAATTGCCGAATATCGCTACAATGCCCTGGGTCAACGCATCGAGACCATTCGTCACCAAGACAGGACCCGCACCCGGCACTATCACTACGACCCGGCCGGTCACCTGATCGGCATCACCTATTACGATCGCAAAGGCCGGCTCAAGAGGATCCAGGACTTCGTCTGGCTACAAGATCTACCGGTGGCGCAGATCACCACCTTTTACAACAAACTCGGCCAGGAAAAGGACACACAATTTGTCTATCTGCACACCGACCATCTGGGCACCCCACGCCTTGCGACCGATCCCGATCAGACCCTAGTCTGGCGCTGGGACAGCGATGCCTTCGGCCAAGGCCAGCCCGATCGCGATCCAGACCATAATGGCAGAAAGGTTCACATCCCCCTGAGATTCCCTGGGCAAGTGGCAGCAGAGGGGGGAATGTTTTACAACTACTTTCGGTACTATGATCCTGGCACGGGTAGATATATCACCTCTGATCCAATTGGCATTAATGGAGGTTTAAACACTTATCTGTATGCGAATGGCAACCCTATGCTCTACACCGATCCTGATGGTATGGCTACCATATTATTCGGCGGGTCTGCTTCCTTTCAAAGTGGTGGGGCTGGTGCAAGTGCCTCACTAGGCATTGGGCAGGAATTTGGAACTGAGAATAGCGGTCGTGTTTGCGTGGAAGTACAAACATGTGGGCGGATTGGGCCGGGCGCATCAGCTGGGGCCACTTTTTTCGGCGAAGTTGGAGAAGGATCCTTTTGCCCTGGGAACAATGCGTCTGGTGGAGTATTTGCCGAAGGCGGTACAGGTGTTTTTGAAGGTATCGAAGCCTCACATGGAACTAGCGGAAATAGTGCAAGCACATCGTTCAGGTCTGGTATCGGTGGTGGTGGAGCCATTGGTTCACAGGCGTGTATTAAGAGAACCTTTTGTTTCCCATAAGTAGAAAGAGACCTCTATGTCATGAATCATAGTTTTGATTACACAGTCTTCAGACCATTTGGTTGGATTGCCTTCTCTGTGTGGGTGTTGGGAATTCTCGGGCCAGAATTATTTGGATTTTCTGATGCTATTGGAAATGGTCTTTTCATTGCGGGGTTTCTTGTTTTTCTGATTGGTGGATATCGAGGTCTAAGATCCGAAAAAAAGTGATATCAGTAGGAAAAAACGGAAAAAACGGGGTCGCGGAAAAAACGGGGTCGGGAAAAAACGGGGTCGCGTCTAGCAAACATGCATCATGTACGCTGAAAACCGCCTCTAGGCGAAGAAGTAGCCAAGCTCTAGCTCATATCGTTACCATCTTTTCCCGCTGATTTGCTTGTGGGCCTCGATACCCAAGAC
>CAYUPV010000220.1:0-4563 GCA_964445885.1 uncultured Methylococcales bacterium | reverse complement strand
TCACCCCTCACATCTCACCCCTCACATCTCACTCCTCACTCCTCACCCCTCACCCCTCACCCCTCACCCCTCACTCCTCACCCCTCACTCCTCACCCCTCACCCCTCACCCCTCACTCCTTCCAGGAAACGCCACTGGTCGAGTCGCGCCGCCTGGCCGTGCAGCCGTCCGGATGGATCGATCACATTCCAGACCATCGACTGTTCGATGCTGAACCTGCGGCCGCCACGGCTGATCCGTATGCCCTGATAATCATCGATATAACCCTGCCTGGCCACGATATCGAGCAGCCTCTGGCGTTCGCTGCGGATCGGTGCCTCGGCCGACAGGCGCGAGGGCAGCTGGGTAAAGGTGGCCCAGTCCATTTCAAACAGTGTTTGGGCGCACAGGTTGGCGTAATTGAAGACCGGGTCGACACGGGTGTCATGGGAGAGCAGAGCGAACGGGGCATGATAGAGTCGGCGGGCGGCTTCGACAGGATCGAGCGCCCAATCGGCCAACTCCTGGCCAGTCCAGTGGCGGAAGCTGAGGCGCAATAATTCTGTATGGGCAGCCAGATAGTGGTTGGCAAGGGAAGGCTCGGGGAAACTCATAGGCGTTCGAGTGGCATTTCCAGCTGAATATAGGTCTTTTCCCGGTACCAACGGGTCATTACCAGAAACAGTAATGCGGTCACCAACATCACAGCAGTGAAGAACCAGAAATAGGCGGCCCCTGCCAGTTTGCTGCTGCCATCGGGGTTTTGGATGAAGAAGTTGACCGCGCTGGTGAATAGATTTCCGGCAGCCACCGACATCATGAAGAAGGCCATGATGAAGGATTTCATCGTATTGGGGGCCTGGGTGTAGGAGAACTCCAGGCAGGTGATCGATACCATCACCTCGGCACTGGTCAGAATCACGTAAGCGGCCAGCTGCCAGGCGATATGAGGGGTGTGGCCGGCATCGATGCGCATCTGCAGCCAGCTGCTCAGGGCGAAGGCCAGGACAGTGACGAACATCCCTGCCGCAATCTTGCGCAGCGGGGTGAGGTGGACGACACGATCCAGCCGGGGGTAGAGCACATAGGTAAACAGGGGCACCAGGATCATGATCAACAGGGGATTGGCGGCCTGGATCTGTGACGGCAGGATTTCATACCCCAACCATAGCCTGTCCATCTGCTGAGCCTGAAGCACCCAGGAGGAACCGGTCTGGTCGAACAAGGCCCAAAACATCGCCACGAACACGTAAATGAGACCGAGTTTTCCCACGACTTTCAATCCTTCCCTTCCAAGCACCTGGCGTACGAATTCCATACCCGTTGGAGGAATATGAGCATAGCGATAACGGCCGGACCAGAAGATCAAGGTGGCCAGCGCCATCAGAATTCCCGGAACGGCGAAAGCAAGGAAAGATCCGTGGGTGTGGAGGAGGTAGGGAGTGACGAGCATCGCACAGAAAGCCCCCAGGTTGATGGCGAAATAGAACCAGCCGAAGGCGCGGCTGATGAGGTGGCGATTGCTGGCTCCAAACTGATCTCCCAAATGACTGGAGACACAGGGTTTGATGCCACCTGCTCCCAAGGCAATCAGCGCCTGTCCCATGAGCAGTCCGGTGCGGGTCGCATCGAGGGCAAGTACGAAATGACCGAGACTGTAAACCAGCGACAGAATAATGATGGTGCGGTATTTTCCCAGCCAGCCATCGGCGATGAGCGCCCCCAGGATCGGGGTCAGGTAGACCGCGGACACGAACAGGTGGAACCAGCCCTTGGCCTCGTCCGGGCTCATGGTGTCCGGCCTGCCGTAGGCGTCGGCCAAGTACTGGGTCATGAATACCATCAGGATGGCCCGCATGCCATAGTAGCTGAAGCGTTCCGCAGCTTCGTTGGCGACGATGAAGGGGAGGCCGGGGGGTAAAGTGGATAGGGCCAGGGGAGCGGTACGATAGTTTGCCATCCAGCTTCCTTCAATGGTTCCCAAGCAATGATATAGGGGAGACGAGTTTGCCATTATCGGGTCCTCGCTGCAAAAAGAGATGCTGAGTTCTTTCGCCGGACCGGGTTAGAATGATGTTCCAGCGATCAGAAAAACAACAAGGAGCCGGACTATGTTCCCGATACGTGACACTATTCCCGGTCGTTCGCCTCCCTTGATGGTCTGGGGCCTTATCGGTATCAATGTGTTGGTCTTCTTTGTCGAGCGGGCCCTGCCGCCGGAGCAACTGCAGGCGGTGTTTTACTGGTTTGGTATCGTTCCGGCGCGCTATACCCATCCCCAATGGGCGATGTGGCTTGGACTCCCCGTCGATAATTACTGGCCGTTTCTGACTTCGATGTTCTTGCACGGCGGGTGGCTGCACATCATCAGTAATATGTGGACCCTGTGGATCTTCGGAGACAATGTCGAGGATCGGATGGGGCCGCTGCGTTTTTTTTGCTTCTATCTGCTGTGCGGTGTCATTGCCGGGTTGGTGCACTGGGCCACCAACATGAATTCCACCGTGCCTACGATCGGGGCCTCGGGAGCGATCGCCGGCGTGTTGGGGGCGTATCTGCTGCTCTATCCCAGGGCCCACGTCATCACCTTGATCCCCTTGTTGTTCTATCCCTTGTTCGTGGCACTCCCGGCGGTCGTCTTCATCTTCGTCTGGTTCGGTGCCCAGCTGTTCTCCGGGATGGCAGCGCTCCTGGGTCCTGGAGCGGCAGGAGGAGTAGCCTGGTGGGCCCACGTCGGTGGTTTCCTGGCGGGATTGGCGCTGTGCAAACTGTTTCTCGATCCCGCCCGTACGGGGGCTTTTCATCGGGACGAATTGAGTTGCGAGCAGGCCTGGGATGCCAGGCTGGGCAATCCCGCACACCATCGAACCTACCAAGATTGATCAAAGAGGTATTGCTGTGGATTTCGCTACCCTGTTCTGGTTGTTCTTCCTTCTCTCAGCCCTGCAGCCGGTCCTGCATCAGCGGATGCTGGAGGCCGGCCGGGCCCGCCTGATCTCCCGTATTGAGGCCCAAAGAGGCAGCCGGGTGATCCTGATGGTGCACCGTCAGGAATCGATGAATTTACTCGGATTTCCCGTGGTGCGTTACATTGATGTCAACGATTCGGAAGAGGTGATCCGCGCCATTCACCTGACCGACCCCGAAGTGCCTATCGATCTGGTCCTGCATACTCCTGGCGGGTTGGTTCTGGCCGCCCTGCAGATCGCCCGTGCGATTTCCCGCCACAAGGGCAGGGTCCGGGTGATCGTGCCCCATTACGCCATGTCGGGTGGTACTCTGATTGCCCTGGCGGCCGATGAGATCATCCTCTGCGAGCACGCCGTGTTGGGCCCGGTGGATCCGCAGCTTGGACAGTACGCCGCCGCCTCCATCCTGGAAGCGGTTTCGCAAAAGGACGTCAACCAGGTGGATGACCAGACCCTGATCCTCGCCGACCAGTCGAAAAAGGCCATCCGCCAGGTCCGTGATGCGGTGTTCGAACTGTTACAGCCAAAGTTCTCCCGGGACAAGGCGGAGGAACTGGCCGAACTCCTGTCCACCGGCACCTGGACTCACGATTACCCCATCACCGCCGATGAAGCCATGCGAATGGGATTGCCCATCTCTACTGACATGCCCGAGGAGTTCCTGCAGTTGATGAACCTCTATCCTCAGCCGGTGCGCAGGATGCCCAGCGTGGTATATCTGCCGGAACGGAAGATTCAGGGAGGAGGGGACCGGAAAGGCAATAAATAGAAGTGAAGGATCATCATATTCAGCCGTTGTGCATTTACTTTCTTATGTGGTTCTGCCGGTAAGTGCGTACTTGGCATGGTGAGCAAATTTTGAATCACAGAGGATCAATGGTTGAAATGGACGCCTTTTTTATGAGGCCATCACAAGTGAACACATCACGATTAGAAATTATGGCAGGAACTCTTTTCTGAGCTGCCTGTGCGGCAGTGGACAAGTTCTCGCTTGCGTGCAGCGATATCCCCGTTTTCTGAGTTGCCTGTGCGGCAGTGAACCTATATCCAATGGTGCAGTAAACTCTTCTGTTTTTCTGAGCTGCCTGTGCGGCAGTGAACTTTTGACTCATTTCGACACCAACAGTGTTACTTTTCTGAGCTGCCTGTGCGGCAGTGAACAGTCTGGACCCCGCCATGGACGTGATGCACCATTTCTGAGCTGCCTGTGCGGCAGTGAACTCCCAAATGGCGATTCCTCGGAATATGAATGATTTCTGAGCTGCCTGTGCGGCAGTGAACGTCTAGCCATGAGCATAGGTGCCGATGTTCAGTTTCTGAGCTGCCTGTGCGGCAGTGAACTTCTGAAAGCCTTCGCGCCGTGGATCCTTGCTTTTCTGAGCTGCCTGTGCGGCAGTGAACTATGTCATACATGGGACTAGTGAATCGGGAATTTTCTGAGCTGCCTGTGCGGCAGTGAACGGTTTTGCGCGTGAAAACCTTGCAGGGCTTCATTTCTGAGCTGCCTGTGCGGCAGTGAACGCCAATGCTTTTGGTGTCAGCAATCTGCAAGATTTCTGAGCTGCCTGTGCGGCAGTGAACAGGAAAATCAGAGTATACGAATGTATGTATATTT
>CAYUPV010000219.1:0-4641 GCA_964445885.1 uncultured Methylococcales bacterium | reverse complement strand
GGGGACGCCCTCAAACCAATACCCTGCTCCCTGCTTGGTTCTTTCATGCTTCGGGTTGAAGCGGTGGCTTCATGAGCGTTACCGTGAAAGATACCTGATAGTTAGCCAATAGTCTCCTGTGCCCGATTTCAGGGCAAAAAGAATCAATATGTTATACAGATGCTCTCAGGCGGGCATATACCCGTACTTTTTGAGCATTCTGATCCAACGTGGGGCGTTTTTCTTTACACTCAGTTCTTCATAATTGATTTTGGCGTCCCGGTAATGCTCGCCGCATTGAATCATGAAGAACACAATTCTCAGTAGTTTGTGTGCCAGGGCCAAAAGGGCCCGTTTATATCCTCGTCGTGCACACCAGTTTTTGAACTGGTCTGCCAGGGAACTTCGGGTTTTGGCCGCTGCTTGGGCAACTTCGCACAAAAGCCTACGGACATAGGGATTACCCTTGCGCTTTTTACCCGCTTTGCGATTGCCCGCCGATTCGTTGTTGGCAGGGCACAGGCCGGCCCAGGAAGCCAAGTGATTCGGTGAGCCGAACGCTTCCATATCGTCACTGATTTCCACCAGCAGCATGGCAGCGGCGTCTTCATCCATTCCCGGTAGGGTCTGGAGGGTTTGCACGATCGCCTGTTGAGGTGCCAGTCCTGCGATCAATTGCTGCCGGTAGCGGCTAATCTGGGCTTCAATGAACTCGATGTGTTCGAGCAGTTGGGTGAGGGTGAAACGATGGCTGTCGGTCAAATCGCCCTCCAGCGCGTCAATCAGTTCCTCTTCGGTCGCCTTGAGGCGCTTGTCTGCGTAACGTAACACCTGCTTTGGGCTCTCTCCCTGGATCAGTCCTTTGATCATGGCACGGCCGGATTTGCCATGGATATCGCTGATCACCCCGCTGAGCCGAATTCCCGCCTCAGACAGCACCTTGTTGAGACGGTTCTTCTCCGCAGCCAGAATGCCTGTCTCTTTCTGCATCTGCCGGGAGATTACCCTCAGTTCCCGGAACTGGGCCGGGGGGACAAAGCTGCCCTGCAGCAACCCACTGCGCGCCAACGTGGCCAGCCATTGGGCATCACACACATCTGTCTTGCGCCCAGGCACTCCCTTGACATGACGGGCATTGACTACCCAGGGGCTAAGACCCGCCTTTTCCAAAGCCGCATAGGGGCTCTTCCAGTCAATACCCTTGCTTTCCATCACCACCACTTCCGGATGGAAACCGACTACCCACTGCGCCATGGTTCTTTGATCCCGCTTGAATCCACCAACCTCTCGAAGCTCCACCTGAATTAGCTCGGGTTCGTCTTCGTGGATCACGCAAACCATCAGCTTGTGCGGGTGAACATCCAGAGCAACAGCGCAACGATAAATAGGGGTCACCATTTAGCCATCTCCTGTGGTGTACACTTCATTCGCAGGAAGACGGCGGTTGCAGGCGATGTGCTTGCCTGAGCCACCAAAGGCAGCCCGGCCCTTTTAGCGTGCGGTTTCTATGGAGCCATTCCGGGGTTCGGGCATCGCTTGCGGGTCACGTTACCGTTCGGGATGATTCAATCACCAACAATTGGTTCGACCTCGATCCGCCGCCTTCCCCTTATGATCTTTCATCTGCCGGGGTGATGCCAGGGGCTTCATGAGCGTTACCGTGAAAGATCCCGGGGGGGCGAGGCAGGGGGGACGTCTCTCGGGAAGTTGTAAACCCCTTTGCGCTGCGCGTTCCTGTTTTGCAACAAAGCCAGGGCCGGACTTCTAGTTCGGGCGCTCGCCCGGCGGCGAAGTTCTTTCGCGCTCTTATGAACACTCGACTGCGCCAGCCCGGGTGAAACATACTTTGCGTGAACGGTCTGGATCAGACCGCGACAGGTGCCTTGATATGGGGGTGGGTCTGATAGTCACGGAGTTGAAAGTCTTCGAACCTGTAGTTGTACAGGGAGGGAGGAAAGCGCAAGATCTCCAATGAAGGCAGGGGATAAGGTTTGCGTGCCAACTGCAGTCTGGCCTGTTCGAGGTGATTGCGATACAGATGGACATCGCCGCCACTCCAGATGAGTTCACCAGGTTGCAAATCGCATTGTTGCGCCACCATGTGGGTAAGAAGCGAGTAACTGGCAATGTTGAATGGCAGTCCAAGGAAGACGTCAACCGAGCGCATATTGAACAGACATGACAATCGCCCATTGGTGACGTAGAACTGGAATGAATAGTGGCAGGGAGGCAGCTTCATGTTAGATACGTCTGCGATGTTCCAGGCATTCACCAGCAGGCGTCTTGAATCAGGATCCTTCTTGATTGTTTCCACAACCAGGGTGAGCTGGTCGATGGTTCGGCCATCACCGCTCTCCCAGTTGCGCCACTGCTTGCCATACACAGGACCCAATTCCCCCTGTTCGTCGGCCCATTCGTCCCAGATGGTGACACCGTGCTGATTGAGGTATTGGATATTGGTGTTGCCGGAAAGAAACCAAAGAAGCTCGTGTACGATGGATGGCCAGTGAAGTTTCTTGGTGGTGAGCAGGGGGAAACCCTGCTCTAGGTCGAAACGCAGTTGACGCCCAAAAACGCTGAGGGTTCCGGTGCCGGTTCGGTCGTCCTTAGGCGTACCGTAATTCAGGACGTCCCGAAGCAGGTCCAGATAGGCGCGCATCTTATTGCCTCTTCAGGGGGTGATAAGCCAGGATCACCAGAATTGCACCTGCCAGGATCATGGGCAGGGACAGAAGTTGACCCATCGTTACCCAGCCGAAGGCCAAATAGCCCAGTTGAGGATCGGGTAGGCGGACGAATTCCACCAGGAAACGGAAGATCCCATAGAGTGCCAGGAACAGTCCTGAGACCGCCATGGTGGGACGGGGCCGGGACGAATAGATCCACAGTACTATGAACAGAATCAGACCCTCAAGCGTCGCTTCGTACAGTTGGGACGGGTGTCTGGGCAGAGGCCCTGCTGCGGGGAAGATCATGGCCCAGGGAACATCGCTGATTTTCCCCCACAATTCGGCATTGATGAAGTTTCCAATACGGCCGAAAAAAAGTCCGATGGGTACCAAAGGGGCAATGAAATCGGTCACCGCCCAGAAAGGTCGCTGATGTTTGCGGCCAAAGATCCACACTGCCAGAAATACGCCCAGCAACCCTCCGTGGAACGACATGCCACCTTCCCACACATGAAAATAACTGAGGGGATTGGAAAGCAGTTCCGGCAGGTTGTAGAACAGCATATAGCCGGTTCTTCCGCCGATCACCACGCCCAAGGCAGCGTAGAACAGCAGGTCTTCGATTTCCTCGTTACTCCAGCCATTTCGTGGCGCCCGTTTCCTCGCCAGCAGCCAGGCGCCCAGGAAGCCAAACAGGTACATGAGGCCATACCAGTGGATATTGAGGGGGCCGAGTTGGATGGCGACTGGGTCAATCCGGGGATAGTTCAGCATCTTAGACGTCCAGGTTTTCTACCGCCAGGGCGTTGTCTTCGATGAAGCGTCTGCGTGGTTCCACTTGATCGCCCATCAGGGTAGAGAAGATCTCGTCGGCAGCGACGGCATCCTCGATGGTGACTCTGAGCAGGCGGCGTCCGTCCGGATCCATGGTGGTTTCCCAGAGCTGGTTCGGATTCATCTCTCCCAGGCCTTTGTAGCGTTGGATCTGTTGTCCCTTACGTGCCTCTTCCATAAGAATCCCAAAGGTTTCTTTGAAATCCACGACTCGGCGTGTTTTCTCTCCTATCTGCAATCCTGTGGTATCGCCAAAGAGTTCACTGACTTGCTGGCTGAAATGGGCCAGTTTGAGATAGTCGACAGACAGGAAGAACATGGGGGTGATATCGAAGCTTTTGGAAACACCGTACAGTCGTTTGTTGACGGTTGCCCTGAATCTGTCACCATTTTCATCGAAAAAGACCAGATCAATGATGTAGCGTGTTGGCTTTGAAACGTCCCGATTGAGACAGGTCTCCAATGCATCGAACCAGCAGCGACACGCTTCCTTGTCGGTAATGAATGATTCTTCGAACGGTGGCTGGGACACGAGCGTTTCCAGAAATATCTCGTCGTAATGAATACTGTGCCGCCGAATCACGTCGACCACTTCCAGCCAAGAGCGGATCAGCCGTTCCAGACCTTCTCCGCGAATTGCCGGGGTGTTCGAATCAGGCAACAGGGAAGCCTTGGTGAGTGCTAGCTGCAACAGGTATTCGTGCAATTCGTCGTCGTCCTTGACATAGTGTTCCTGCTTCCCTTTTTTTACTTTGTAAAGGGGAGGTTGGGCGATGTAGATATACCCATTTTCGATCAACTCCGGCATCTGCCGGTAGAAGAAGGTCAACAGGAGGGTGCGGATATGGGCACCGTCCACGTCTGCATCGGTCATGACGATGATGCGATGATAGCGAAGTTTTTCCAGATCATAATCGTCTTTGCCGATGCCACAACCCAGCGCGGTAATCACGGTGGCGATCTCATCGGAAGACAACATTTTGTCGAAGCGGGCCTTTTCCACGTTGAGGATCTTGCCCTTGAGCGGCAGGATAGCCTGGGTTCGCCGGTCCCTGCCCTGTTTCGCCGAACCGCCTGCGGAATCACCCTCCACGATGAACAGTTCCGAATGTGCCGGGTCCTTTTCCTGACAGTCGGCGAGCTTACCCGGCAATCCGCC
>CAYUPV010000218.1:0-4674 GCA_964445885.1 uncultured Methylococcales bacterium | reverse complement strand
AGTGGACCAGGAAGGTGGGCGGGTTCAGCGATTTCGGGACGGTTTCACCCGACTGCCTCCCGTCTCGGTGTTCGGTGTCATTTACCAACACGACCTGGAGGAAGGCAGGGTGCTGGCCGAAACCGCCGGGTTCCTGATGGCGGCAGAGCTTCGGACAGTGGACGTGGATCTGAGCTTCGCCCCGGTGCTCGATGTGGAAAGTGGGATCAGCGAGATCATCGGTGATCGGGCCTTCGGCACGGAACCGGGAGCCGTCGCTGACCTGGGGCTGGTCTTTGCCCGTGGAATGCGTCGGGCCGGGATGGCGGCGGTGGGCAAACATTTTCCTGGACATGGTGGGGTGGCGGCAGATTCCCATTTGACCCAGCCGGTGGATACCAGGCCCTTGGCTCAACTTGAGCCAAGGGATTTGCTGCCATTCAAGCGTCTGATTGAAGAGGGACTGGAGGCGGTGATGTGCGCCCACGTGGTCTATCCCGTCATCGATCGTCTGCCTGCCGGATTCTCGCCCTTCTGGTTGCGGCAGATATTGCGCAAAGACATGGGTTTCGACGGCGCAGTATTCAGTGATGATTTGGCCATGGAGGGTGCGGCCTGTGTCGGGGATATCCAGGCCCGCGCGGAGGCGGCCCTGGCCGCCGGGTGTGATATGCTGCTTGCTTGCAACTGCCCGCGGGAGAGCGTCGGTCTCCTGGACAAGGTTTCCTGGGGGAAAGAACCCGATCGTGGCAGGCGCTTGGGCAGGTTGCTGGCCCGCCCAATGGGATTTACCCAGGCGGATATCGAAGTTGCCAGAAAACGAATCGCACAATTGGAAATAGAATGAAACGGAGAATCCGATGACCACCACACAAAAGATTTTGGCATACATTTTCGCCGCCCAGGTTGTCCTGGTCGTTTTTTTCGGGGCCTTCAAGTTTGAAAAGATTACTCTGTTCCTCTACATCGGCACCTGGGTCGGCATCACTCTGGCGATGCTCATGTTTCCACGCACCACCCTGGGCCAGAAGGCCAAGGTCATCGGTGGCGTGTTCGGGGTGCAGATCGTAGTGTTTGCCTTGCTGGACTTTTTCTATCATTTGAGCGACCTGATACTGGAGGAGATTGGATTCCTTTCCATCGGGGTCTGGACCGGCTTGCTGATTGGACATCTGGTTCGATTGATTGAAAAACTCGAAAACCGTTTGGTTTTGGCAGAATCGAATACTGCTGATTCTGAAAGAGAAGGGAATGGTTGAGCTGGAGGAAATCGAACAAGTCAGGTCCAACGCGGATCTACTGTACGCAGCAGAGGAGGTTGAACTGGCCATCGGTCGTTTGGCCGTTGAGATTACCCGGGATCTTAACGAGGTCAATCCGGTGGTGTTGTGTGTCCTCAATGGGGGCATCGTCGTGACTGGGAAATTACTTCCCCAACTGCCTTTTCTGCTTGAACTCGACAGCGTTCATGTGACCCGGTATCAGGGCAAGACCAAAGGCAGTGAGCTGAATTGGCTGCATGAACCTGATATTGATTTACAAGGTCGTACGGTAATACTCATGGACGATATTCTGGATGAGGGTTTCACTCTCGCTGCCATCCGCGAGTATTGCCTGGATCACGGGGCGGTGAATGTCCGGGTCGCCGTGTTGCTCGACAAACGATTGCCCGGCACCAAGCCCTGCCAGGCAGATTACACAGGCTTGGTTTGCGAGAATCGTTATGTTTTTGGTTACGGAATGGACTACAAAAACTATTTGCGTAACATGGCGGGTATCTATGCCCGCAGGACCGATGGATGAAACTGGCGATCATTGGTGGTTCGGGGTTGAGTAACCTCGATGTGCTGGAAGATATCCACACGCGATCCGTGAGTACACCTTACGGACAACCCTCTGCTCAACTGGTGTTTGGATGTATGGCAGGGAAGGAGGTCGTCTTTCTGGCGCGGCACGGAGAGAATCACACCCTGCCACCTCATTGCATCAATTATCGCGCCAATCTGGCTGCTTTGAAGCGCAGCAATGTCACTCACATCATCGGCATCGCCGCAGTCGGGGGGATTACCATCAGGATGGTCCCCGAGCAACTGGTCTTACCCGACCAAATTATCGATTACACCTATGGCCGGGCGCATACCTTCTCTGAAGGGGGCGGTACGTCCGGTGTCACCCATGTGGATTTTACTTATCCTTATAGCCAGAAGTTACGTGGCCATTTGCTGGATGCAGGTGCTCGTGCCGGGGTCGAGATGATCGACGGGGGGTGTTATGGCTGTACCCAGGGGCCACGCTTGGAGACCGCGGCCGAGATTCGCCGAATGGAACGTGACGGATGCGATTTGGTGGGCATGACCGGAATGCCCGAAGCGGTATTGGCGCGTGAATTGAACATGGAGTATGCCTGTCTGGCGGTGGTGGTCAATTGGGCTGCTGGCAAGGGTGAAGGCATTGTGTCGATGGAGGATATAGAAGTTCATCTCAAGGCAGGGATGTCCAAGGTGGAATCATTGTTACCCACCTTCGCCAACCAGATCGCTTCCCTATAGACGCGGGTTTCAACCCCGTCCTTCATTACCCAGTGATCCTATTGCATCCGGGGGGCCGTTTCCACCGGTGGTTCTGCCGGAGAAACCTTGATCAGCACACCGAACGCTGGATGGTCCAGATAATGGACCTCATCGAATTTAACCCGCCGTTTTTCTCTCAGTCTATGAACGATACCATCGGCTGCACGGTATTCCATGTCGACGATCACATGGAGATATTGGCCCCGTTGCAATCTGATCACTCCCTCCACGGGCCCGTCGGCACTGCCTACGTGGTAGGGCTCATTGATTCGATAGGGAAGCGCCGGTTGAATCCATGCGGTGTGCAGGAGCGGGTGATAGTCATGTGACAGACGCAGACGATCGTAGGCCATATACAGACCAGATTGGTCCGGTGGCAATGCCGTGGCTTCGACCCATTGTTCCGGCCAGGGAAACTCGGGTTGGTCGCTGAGATCCTCCTCGGTGTCGATGGGTTGGGAGAAGACCACCACGGCCACCTGATACCATCGCTCGGCCGCTTCTTCGGCAGAGACCTGGGTGATTGGCAAAAGGATCAGTCCCAATAAGACGACCGGCCAACCAAGGCGAACCTGGCTCAAGGTGAGGAGTCTTCCCATCTGCCGGAAAAGTCGAGTACGAATTTGCGGTCGTCCCATTCGAACACCTCCTGTTCCGTGACGACATCCTTTTTTTTCACGTAGTGCCTGTCGTGGTATTGAAAGATCCAGGCTTTGTGTAATTTGCGATAGACCAATTCCTAATCATTCTGCCATTGGCAGTCATTGATCAGTGGGTAGTGGGGCAGCCAGTGAGAAGGGATCATGCGAATCGGAGGTCAGGGCAGTTTGATTCCGCCGCCACCGGGAAACCCCCCTCCCATCCCTCCTCCGGGAACATCTCCACCGGGCATTCCGCCCTTGGGAATGACCAGAGAGCTGGCCTGTTCCTGTTGCATCCGGCGCAATTCCTCCATGGTTTCCTTGAGTCCCTTTTCCGCCGCCTCGCCATATTTTTCCACGGCTTGGCGCAAGGAATCGGCTTCGATCTCGAAACTCAGGGGCAGGCTGCCGACGGGGGTCAATACGGTTGCCTGGCCCATATAAATTTCCTTGCGGGTGGAATCGGTCAATCCCTCCGTGGTGACTGGGATCATACGTTTGATCGTGCCGGCCTGGAGATCGGTATAGATTTCCTCGCGATAAAGGTTGTCGAGGGCCATACCGACTTGCTGTTCGCTCATGGCAGATGAATCCTTGGTGAGTGTGTTTAATTATTCATTTATCTTAACAGGTTCCCTGGCCTCAGGTCACGGTGTGAGGGTATTGAGCAGAACACTGATGAATTCGAGTCGTTTGGTTGCGTCCTCCAATGAAGCCTGGAAACGCAGGATCTGGGGTCCCTCGAGGCGGAATATCGTTGGCTGGGTCTGTACCAACTTGAGAAGTGCCTCGACGTTGATGGCAGGGTCCGGGGTAAATTGAATCCTGCCTCCCTGATGATTGGCATCGATCCTTTCGATTCCAAGGGTGGCTGCTTTCAGCTTCATTTCTGCCAGGGCGAACAGGTTCTTGGTGGCCTTTGGCAGGAGTCCGAAGCGATCGATCATTTCCATCTGCAGATCTTCCAGCATCTGGGTATCGGGGGCATTGGCGATTCGCTTGTACAGGACCAGGCGGGTATGCACATCGGGCAGATAATCCTCGGGGATGAGCGCCGGAATCTTCAGATCGATCTCTGGGCCACTTTCGGCGGTCTCAAAATCCAGTTCCTTGCCTTCCTTGAGCGCCGCCACGGCCCGCTCCAGTAATTCGGCATAGAGATTGAATCCGATTTCCTGGATTTGGCCGCTTTGTTCGTCCCCCAACAGTTCACCGGCGCCGCGGATCTCGAGGTCGTGGGATGAAATCAGGAATCCAGCCCCCAGCTCTCCTGAGGCTTCGATCGCCTCCAGCCGCTTGATGGCGTCCTTGGTCATCAATTTCTTTGGCGGCACGATCAGGTAAGCGTAGGCCCGATGGTGAGATCGACCCACGCGACCACGCAACTGATGCAGCTGGGCCAGGCCGAACAGGTCGGCCCGGTGGATCACGATGGTATTGGCCGAGGGGATGTCGATCCCGCTTTCGATGATGGTGGTGCAGAG
>CAYUPV010000217.1:0-4691 GCA_964445885.1 uncultured Methylococcales bacterium | reverse complement strand
CAGTGAGTTTGACCACCAAGAGAACAACAACCAGCTTATCATTCCAACACATACAGACCCTGATACAGGCATTAGAATACCAAGTCGGGTTTGACCCCACGACTACGGGCCTCCCCCTCTCGCAAGCGTAACGAGCGGGCATCCCCTGCTACCAGTCCGGTGCATAACCTCCCTAGTTCGGCCGGCAAGAGATCATTGAGGCGGTCGTTGCCGAGATACAGGACCTGCCGGGACTGAATACCGGAGGCCTTCAACCCCTGCAACGCCAGGTCGAATAATCGTCTCGAGGGTTTGGCCTCCCCCACCTGCCAGGAGAAAACACAACATTCGCAAGAAAAACCCAGCTCTGGCAGGGAACGTCCCAGCAAAGCGGGGAACAACAAGGGGGTGAAGAACTGGGCGTTGGAGATCAGCCCCAGTTTCAGTCCCCTTTGTCTCAGCGCCTCCAGGGTTGCTGCAAGCCCAGGCATGGGCCACACGGGATTGACCCTCAATTCATATTCCAGGGCCAACCGCTGGAGCCTTTCAGGCGCCACGGAAAGGCCCAGTTGCGTCAGCACCTGTTGCCAAATATCGGTGATGTCCACTTCCGGATATTCAATTCCCATGGAACGTTTACGTGCATGATCGGCTTTGATCGCCCGGCTGAGCATGGCGGCCTCTCCCTTTGCAGGCAAGTTCACCGCCTGCAGGGCCGCTTTGAAGGCCTCGTCGCCATCCGCCACCAAGCCCACGCCAATGTCACCGGCAGCAGAGATGAATAAGGTGCCGTAGATATCGAACAACACCGCCTCGATACCTTCCAACGGCACCAGATGATCTGCTATTTCCGTGGGTTTGGGCTCGAGCGGCCTGGATAAAGCGCGTATTTGATCAAGCAATTCGTTGTCTGTCATAGACGCAACAGGTGAAGACGTTCGGGTTGCAGGAAACAATGGAGCATATGGGCGCTGTCCAGCGCCTTGACCGGCCCGCTTTCAGCTTCCATCAGGGTCCGATAGATGCCTGCCAGCCGCTGGCCATACAGAGTATCATCAAAAGCACTGGCCACCTTGACACGATTGTGGGTCACCACCTCCGCAGGCGGCACCTGTAAGTTCTGTGAAAATTCCTCCCTGGCAGTAGATGAAGTAGCCAACCGCCGGATCAACTGAATCTGCAGTCCCTCGTCAAGGCGGCCGAAATCCACCTTGTTGTCCTGAACCCATGCCTGCCAGGCGCGTTGCGATGACTCAACCTCGGGCCCAGGCAAACCATAATGGGAATACAACGATTCCAATCCCTGTCGGATCCTGGTACGCAGCTGAGCCTCCCCTATCCAGTTGAGCGGGATCTCGAGGCGAGGATACAACGCCTCCAGATCGATTCCGACAGCGCCGAAATCGGCAGTGATTTCCGGCAGATCGCGTCCCGCTACCGGCCGCTCCAACAACCAGGGTTCCAGGAAAGCCATACCGAACCCCTCGGCAACACTGGTGGTGACCAGGCAATGGGCCGATTGCAGCAGGGCTGGAAATGGAACGCAACAGGAGGAAGCCAGGTCGAATTTCAGTGGTAGGTTCAATTCTGTCGCCAGCTTGACCCAGCTTTGGTAGACAGATTGCTCGCGGATATTTTCCGGCGCCAGAGAGGTGGCGAAATGGTCATTGGGACCGGCCAGGGCAGCCCACAGCAGCAGTTCCCCCACATTCTTGCGCCGGATCGCGCGCGTAGGATAAAGCCACAAATGCCAGGGCCAGTTTGGTACATCTTCTACCTGTCCCGGTAGGGAGACTGGGTTCGGCAGCCAGTGCAACTGGCTTTCCGACAAACCCGCCCCAGCAAGAAAACCTCGGTCGCGGCCGTTGAGAACAGCATAATGAATGTGGGGAGCTTGCGGGTACAGACAACGGTCGAAGTATTCAGCGGGTAAATGTGAGCGCAGGCGGCGGTAGTTATAGGAACGGCAATCCTCTGGAAAATCATGAATCTGTAGCAGCAGGTGCCTGCCTTCGGTGGCCATCGCTGCCACCACCCCTGGCAAAGCCAGGTTCTTACCCAGATGATGATTGTGTATGTGCCAAAGGTCGGGCTCTCCCCCTAAGCCTTTGCAGGCTGCTGTCACCAATGCGGCTTCAAGCTGGCCGGGATCCATGGGCGAGGCACCCTCGTCATAGGCCAGTTCATCGACTCTGATCACGGCCCCAGGGAACCCTACCGGAGGATCGCCACTCGCTAGCACAACGACCCTGTACCCTGCCGCTCTCAAGACACGAACGGCGTGTTCGATCACCCGGGTGACGCCACCCGTGCATAAATGATAATGAACGATAGCAATACGCAACGGGTACCGAACCTGCAAGAATCGAAAACGCCATTATGCCCGCACCCGCGCTGCGATCAAAACCCTAAAAAGTTGAAATCTCATCACAGAATAACGATCGTTACATGTTTTTCGCTCAAGCGTCTTGGTCTATAGTGAAGTGAAGGTCTGTCCCGGTATACACTGCTATGAGTCACTACCAATCAACTTCTGCAAGTTCCCGACTGAATAGATATGCCTGAAAACATCGGTTTCGTGTCCACCCGTTTCGCTGGCACCGACGGAGTCTCCCTGGAATCGGCGAAATGGGCCGAGGTCCTGTGGGAGGACGAACATATCAGTTTCTGGTATGGCGGTGTCCTGGACCGGGCAACAGAGATCAGTCTGTGTGTACCCGAGGCTTATTTCGGCCACCCCGACAACGAATGGATCAACCGCCAGCTTTGGGGGCTGACCCGCAGAACCCGCGAGGTCAGCACCAGGGTACGCGATGTGGCGGAATTTCTGAAAGACACGTTGTACAAGTTCGTGGACCGTTTCGACATCACCCGCCTGGTGGTGGAAAACGCGCTCACCATTCCAATGCACGTCCCTCTGGGTGTGGCGATCATCGAATTTCTGATGGAGACCGAACTTCCCACCATCTGCCATCATCACGACTTTTACTGGGAACGCACCCGATTCCAGATCTCACCCATCGCCGATTACCTGGAGATGGCATTCCCACCGCGTCTTCCTGCCATGCAGCACGTGGTCATCAATCAGGCGGCCAGGGACGAATTGGCTTGGCGCAAAGGCCTTTCTTCTATCCTGATCCCCAATGTACTTGATTTCGATAGCCCGCCCCCGGGCATCGATACTTACAATGCCGATCTCAGGCAGGAGCTTGGCCTGGCGGACGAGGACATCCTGGTACTGCAGCCAACGCGGGTGGTACCACGCAAGGGGATAGAACATGCCATCACCCTGCTGCGGATGCTCGGTGACTCACGCTGCAAGCTGATTTTGTCACACGGCGTAGGCGATGAAGGCCACGAATATTTTCAACGGATTCTCGAGCTGGGTGAGGATGAGGGGGTCGATATTCGCTATGTCGGAGACCGAGTCGATGAAAAACGTCATCTGGATGAACGGGGATGCAAGATTTTCACTCTGGAAGATTTGTATCTGCACGCTGACCTGGTCACCTATCCCAGTTTGTACGAGGGGTTCGGCAACGCCTTTCTGGAGGCCATCTATCTTCGCCGCCCTATCATGGTCAATCGTTACTCCGTTTTTGCGCGCGACATCGAACCCAAAGGCTTCCACCTACCGACCATGGATGGCTTCGTCGATAGAAACGTGGTGGAGGAGGTGCGGAGGGTGCTGAACGAACCCGATTACCGGAAACGCATGGTGGAACACAATTTCGCTCTTGCGCGGGAGTATTACAACTATCCGGTGCTGCGTTACGGGCTACAGACACTCCTCAGCAACATTATTCACGCCATGTAACTAAGAAAGCGCATTCAGGTTCTGTAGTTCCTGCCGTAGAAGATCTCGGCCATTTCCCGCTGAACCTTACCCTGTACCTCTTCGCGCTGGGCATCGGTCAACATCACATCGTCTGGCGCAAACAGATAGTCATCCAGATTAAACTCTTTCAACCTCATTTTGGTGTGGAAGATGTTCTCCTGATAAATATTGACATCGATCATCTGATACCGGTCCTTGGTATCATCGGCAATGAAATTTTGGATTGATGTGATGTCGTGGTCGATAAACAGCTTGCATCCACTCACATCCCGCGTGAAACCCCGCACCCGGTAGTCCATGATGACGATATCGGACTCGAAGCTATGAATCAGATAGTTGAGAGCCTTGAGCGGGGAGATCTTGCCACAGGTGGCGACATCGATATCGGCGCGAAAGGTGCTGATGCCATAGTGGGGATGGCTCTCCGGATAGGTGTGAACGGTGATATGGCTCTTGTCCAGATGGGCCAGCACGGTTTCCGGCAAGGGGCCCGGCGCCTGGGAATTGGAAACCATGGAGGCTACCGGATCCTCGGATATCAGCATAGTGACGCTCGCTCCCTGAGGATCGTAATCCTGGTGAGCGATATTGAGGATGTGGGCACCGATGATATTGGCCACATCGCTCAGTATCCGGGTCAGGCGCTCAGCATTATAGGCATCATCGATATATTCGATATATTTCTGCTGATTCTGTGGGCTGGTGTAGCAGATATCGTAAATGTTGAAACTCAGACTCTTGGTCAGGTTGTTGAAACCATGAAGTTTCAGTTTTTCCATCGTAACTACTCGCCCCCCCCCCCCCGACCATTGTCTGTTTTTCACCACACAATTAACCGCCATGTGCGCTAGGCAACATCGATTCTCGCCGTCTT
>CAYUPV010000216.1:0-4702 GCA_964445885.1 uncultured Methylococcales bacterium | reverse complement strand
ATTTTTATGATGGCACAGCCATTGCTATTGTCTGGATGTGTTGATCAACGCACATTCACGAACAAAACGACAACAAAGGAGAAACATCCATGTCGAAACCATCGAATTCTAATAAACTGGCCCTGGCCCTCGCCCTGGCCCTCGCCCTGGGCGGTTTGCTCGGTGCCGCCACCAGCCAGGCCCACGTCAACATCGCCCGCGAAAACGTGTTCGCCCTGGGGGATGCCCCGCGGGAATACCTGGAGGGCAGCAGCGCCTTCATCAGTGTGAACCTCCCCCACGACTGTTCGAATCGTGATACGGGAAAACACTTCGCCACCACCGACGTTGCCATTCTGCTGCCCAACGGCACTGGTTTGGACCCAGACGTCGCTTTTACCAGCAATCACAGGACTGGCGAAACCTTCGGCGCCAATGCCGTCATGGGTACCAAAGCCCGGGTCAGCGCGGTGTGGAAGAAGGTCATGGTCAGGAAGGATGCGGTAGACCCGTTCTACAGCCACGGCCTCAGAACCGAAGATGCCCGCGCCATCTACTGGCTCAAGGGACTGGTGGACAATGATCACTACGACAACCTGGAGATCAAGACTTCTTTTCCCCACCTGACAGGTTGCACCGAAAGACTGGAAATCAAGGTACCCTCGGTCCAGTATTGCAAAAAGGGATACGCCACCGCCTGGATCGGCACCGATCAGTCGAGCGTGTTCGCACCTGGCACCCCCAAGCTGCGTTTGACCCCGACATACACTCCTCATTTTGCTGTGGTCAGGGACCTGGAGAAAAATCCCCTGCCCGCCGAATGCAACGGAGTCGGCGAGACAGTGAAGGCCATGCCGTCGGTGGAAGAAATCGATCAGTACCTTCCCCTTCCAGATCATGACTGAACTCAAGTCAGCCTGATCGGGCTGACGTCTTTGCAACAATCTCTCCCTTCACAGGCCGGCTTTCACGCCGGCCTGTTTTTATCCACCCGCTTCATGACTGGCATCCAGGCACTAAAACCAACCTCATAACCGGTATAATTATGGTTCGATTCACCTCAGCCAAAACTTCATGACAGACCACAAACGCAAGGCCGTCGCGCTCATCTCCGGCGGACTGGATTCCATGCTTGCCGCCAAGGTGGTCATGCAGCAGGGCATTCACGTGGAAGGTATCAATTTTTTCACCGGCTTCTGCGTCGAAGGCCATACCCACGCCATCCGCAAGCGCGACCAGGCCAAACCCAAACGCAACAATGCGCTATGGGTGGCCGAACAACTCGGCATCCCACTCCATATCATCGATATCATCGAAGAATACAAGGATGTGGTGCTCAACCCCAAACATGGCTATGGAGCCAACCTCAATCCCTGCCTGGATTGCAAGATCTTCATGGTGGGCAAGGCCAGGCAGTGGATGCAGGACAATCATTTCGATTTCATCATCACCGGCGAGGTGATCGGCCAGCGCCCCAAATCACAGCGCCGCGAAACCATGCCGGTGGTGGCGCGTGAATCGGGCGCCGACGATTTGTTGCTGCGCCCCCTGTGCGCCAGGAATCTGCCCCCAACACTACCGGAACGGGAAGGTTGGGTGGACCGGGACAAGCTGTATGACTTCTCCGGACGCACCCGCAAACCCCAAATGGCGCTGGCCAACCAGCTCGGTCTGGAAGATTACGCCCAACCGGCCGGGGGCTGCTGCTTCCTCACCGACGAAAACTACTCCCGCAAGCTGGCTGATCTGTGGCAGGCCAGGGGTGAGAAACATTATGAACTGGACGACATCATGCTGCTCAAGGTGGGGCGCCATATCCGTCCCCGCCCCCATTTCAAATTGATCGTCGCTCGCGAGGAAGGGGAAGGCCGCTTCCTCCAGGGCTATCAAAACCGCTATCCCCACTTACATCCGGTCAGTCATGCCGGCCCCCTGACCCTGATCGACGGCTCCCCTACCTCCGAAGATCTGGAACTGGCGGCCCGCATCGTCGCCCGCTACAGCCAGGGACGAGACGCGGACACGGTGGAGGTCAAGGCGGTCTCTGACGACGAAGAACGCCTGCTCACCATCGTCCCCCTGAAACCCCACCAAATCCCACCGGAGTGGTTGTTGTGAGCAGCGTCCATGCTATCCTGTTTGCCCGCTCCATGATTCAAGTCAAAGTGGCTGACCATTCTCCCCCTCAATGGACATTTCCCCCTCAATGGACAGACGCATTTCCGGGTTGGCCAACAAACTCCAGCCCTCCAAAGCCAAAATTGCCAGGGAAACTCTCGTGAGCAGCGAAACCGTCAACGCCCGAGGGCTGCTGTGCCCCTTGCCGGTGATCCGGCTCCAGGACGCAGTCAAGGAATTGCCTGCCGGCACCGAGGTGGAACTGATCGGCACCGACCCTGGGGTACTTCAGGACGTTCCTGCGTGGTGCCGCATCAATGGTCATACCATTTTGGAAGACTGGACCGACGCCAACGAATACCATATCAAACTCAAACTCGGACAGTGAACAGCACCGTCATCCGCGCCGAACAGACACACGCCAAACAGAAAGTCACTCTGCTGGGAGGATTGGTCAACCTGCTGCTGGCGATCGGCAAAGTGGTGGCAGGCTATTACGGCCACTCCCAGGCCCTGATCGTCGATGGCATCCATTCTTTTTCCGATCTGGCCACCGACCTGCTGGTTCTGCTCATCTTTCGTGTCGCAGGTCACAGTGCCGATGATGCCCACCCTTATGGCCACGGACGCTTCGAGACCATCGCTGCAGTGATCCTGGGGCTGTTTCTCGCCGGTGTGGCGGCAGGCATCACCTGGGATGCCGCCCGGCGACTCCAGGGCGAGGAGCCGCTTTTGCTGCCGCACAACTGGGTCGTGATTGCCGCTGCAGTTTCTATCCTGGTCAAGGAAGGTATGTACCAATACACCATCCATGTGGCCCGGCACACCCGTTCCAAACTGTTGCAGGCCAATGCCTGGCATCACCGCAGCGATGCGGTCTCCTCGATCGTGGTGCTGATCGGGGTGATCGGCGCCCTCAATGGTTATCACTTCGCCGATGCGGTTGCCGCCATCGTGGTGGGACTGATGATCGCCAAGATCGGTCTGGAGCTGGTGATCGAAAGCACCCGGGAGTTAGTGGACACGGCCCTGCCAATCCATCAGGTCAGACAGATAGAACGGGCTATTCGCCACACCGAAGGCGTCGAATCCCTACATTCTCTGCGCACCCGAAGAATGGCTGGAGAGGCCCTGGTGGATGTTCACATCCAGGTCCATCCGGACATCTCGGTCTCGGAAGGCCACGCCATCGCCGACAAGGTCCGCGACCGGTTGCTGGAGGAATTCGAGGAGATCACCGATGTCACCGTGCACATCGATGCCGAACGCGATATCGATCAGACCAGCCTGGCCCTGCCATTGCGATCCCAGGTGATCGAACAATTGACCCGGGCCTGGCGCCCTCTGCCCTATGCCAGGAAGATCAACCGCATCACCCTGCATTACTTGAAAGGCAAGATCGACCTGGAGGTCTACCTGCCGCTCGAGGCGATTTCGGACGAACTGCCGGCAAAAAAAATCATCCACCAATTGCGTGACGCGGCCAAACCGTTTAACTTTATCCGCTCGATTCAGGTTTATTTTACCGCCAATGAATCCAGGCGCACCAAGGAGGGTCCTTATGCCCCATAATAATGCATCGCTTTTCTTTTCAGGACGGCAGTTTCGCGCCTGAAGCCGGCACAGTATGTGCCTTACTGGGCAATGAAAATTTGTTTCTTATCATCAACGAGGTATCAGAATGTCCGCTGACAAAGTATTAGAAATAATAAAAGAGAAGGAAATCGAATTCATCGATCTGCGCTTTGCCGACACCAAGGGCAAGGAGCAGCATGTGACCGTCCCGGCCCACACCGTCGATGAGGATTTCTTCGAAAACGGCAAGATGTTCGACGGTTCTTCCATCGCCGGCTGGAAAGGCATCCAGGAATCCGACATGATCCTGATGCCGGATCCGGAAACCGCCGTGGAAGATCCCTTTTTCGAGGCCCCCACCATGATTCTGCGCTGTGACATCGTCGAACCCGCCACCATGGAGGGCTACGAACGCTGCCCGCGTTCCCTGGCGCACCGTGCCGAAGCTTACATGAAGTCCACCGGCATCGCCGACACCGCATTGTTCGGGCCGGAGAACGAATTTTTCATCTTCGACGATGCCCGCTGGTCCTCCGATATCCACCGTTGCTTTTACCAGGTGGACTCCGAAGAAGCCAGCTGGAACACCGAGAAAGTCTATGAAGGCGGCAACATCGGACACCGCCCCGGTCCCAAGGGCGGCTACTTCCCGGTCCCGCCGGTCGATTCCCTTCAGGACATCCGCTCGGCCATGTGCGAAACCCTGGAGGAAATGGGACTGACCAGCGAAGTCCACCACCACGAAGTGGCCACCGCAGGCCAGTGCGAGATCGGCGTCGGCTGCAACACCCTGGTCAAAAAGGCGGACGAAGTGTTGATCCTGAAGTACGTGGTGCAGAACGTGGCTCATGCCTTCGGCAAGACCGCCACCTTCATGCCCAAACCTCTGGTCGGTGATAACGGTAATGGGATGCACGTCCACCAGTCCCTGGCCAAAGACGGTCAGAACATCTTCACCGGTGATCTGTACGGCGGACTGTCGGAAAACGCCCTGTATTACATCGGCGGCATTCTCAAACACGCCCGCACA
>CAYUPV010000215.1:0-4709 GCA_964445885.1 uncultured Methylococcales bacterium | reverse complement strand
GGCCGCTGGCACCGGATGCAGATTCCTTGGATGAGGATACCGAGTTGATGGGTAACCTCGGTCTGGATTCCATGAAAGTGATGAATCTGCTCCAGGAAATCGAAGACCATTTCGATGTTTCCATTCCTCTCAATGTCCTGCCTGACGTTCGGACCTTGGGGGATCTGGCGCAAAAAATTCACCAGTTTCTCACTGAGCAATGAAACTCCTGGACAAGTTCAGACAGCTCAAAGCGGCGCGGGATCAGCTCAAGGACTTGGGCGTTGACCCCTTTAGTGTGGTGGTGGAGAAGATTCTCTCTCCTACCGAGGCGATCGTCAATGGACACCAGGTGATTCTGGCAGGAACCAACAACTATCTGGGATTGACCTTTCACCCCGAGTGTATCGCCGCGGCCGAGCAAGCCTTGCGCGAAGAGGGATGTGGTACCACGGGATCGCGCATGGCCAACGGCAATTATGCCGACCATCTGGCGCTGGAGCGCGAATTCGCCGAATTCTACGCCAAGCCCTATAGTGTCGTGTTTTCCACTGGCTATCTTGCCAACCTGGCCTTGCTCTCCTCTCTGGCCGGTGCCGACGACGTGATCCTGCTGGATGCCGATTGCCATGCCAGCATCTATGATGGTTGCCGGATGAGCCCGGCGGAGGTGATTCGATTCCGCCACAACGATGTGGATGATCTGGCCAAGCGGTTGCGTCGTCTGACAGACCGGGCTCAAAGAACCTTGGTGGTGGTGGAAGGGCTCTACAGTATGATGGGAGACACTGCGCCTTTGAAAGGTATCGCCAAGGTCAAGCAGGAATATGGTGCCTATCTGATGGTGGATGAGGCACATTCCCTGGGCGTCATGGGTGAATCCGGCCGCGGTTTGGCTGAATCGGAAGGTGTCGAGGATGCGGTAGACTTTACCGTGGGTACCTTCAGCAAGAGCCTGGGTGCTATCGGGGGGTATTGTGTCAGTCCTCATCAGGAACTGGACATCCTCCGTTATACGGCCCGTCCCTATATCTTCACTGCTTCTTCCTCACCGGCGCAAATTGCTTCCACCCGAGTTGCACTCAGACTGCTGCGCGATGGTCGGGATCTCAGGGAACGTTTGTGGGCCAATGCCCGGCGTTTTTACCAGGGGCTCGAGTCGCTGGGTTGTCAGCTGGGTCCTCAGATGAGTCCGGTGGTGCCTGTCATCCTGAGTGAATCCCCGGAAGACTCCCTGTTGGTCTGGCACGAACTCTTACAGCGGGGCGTGTACGTGAACCTGGTCATGCCACCAGCGACACCGGATCATCGATGTCTGCTACGCTGCAGCATGAGTGCCGCCCATGATGCACAACAAATTGATACGTTGCTGGCAACGTTCGCTGCGGTGTTTTCCTCCCACGGGCTTGTTACCCACTGATGCGCTTGTTGCTCCGCTTTATCCGTGCCTATCCCTGGCAAAGCACCATCATCATGTTGGCCTTGCTGATGGCGGGATTGGTGGAAGGGGCGAGTATGACAGCATTGTTGCCTATCCTGACTACAGCGGTAGAGCAAGATGGGACGTTAGAACTGGAAGGCGGCAAGGGCGCTTTTCTGGTGAAAGGACTGCAATGGTTGGGTCTGACCCCGACGATGGGGGTACTGATCGTTGTACTGGTGATCGGAACGGTGATGCGTAGTGGGTTGATGTTGCTGGCCAACAAATATGTTGGCTACACCATCGCCAGGGTCGCCACCGATCTGCGCCTGGTGCTGTTGCGAGCGCTATTGGCAGCACGCTGGACATTTTATCTGCGCCAGCCCGTGGGGATCCTGGCCAATGCCATGTCGAGCGAACCCGATCGGGCTTCCAAGGCCTATTTTTTCGGTACCTCTATGCTTGCAGCCTTGATCCAGATGCTGGCCTACATCAGTGTGTCCGCCAGCATTTCCTGGCGTGCCACCCTGGCTTATCTGTTCGGGGCCCTGATTATCCTCATGTGTCTGCACTTTCTGGTACGAATGGCCCGCAAGGCCGGCAAACGCCAAACCAAGGTTCGCAAAGCACTGTTGCGCCAGTTGACCGATTGCCTGCAATCGGTGAAGCCTCTCAAGGCCATGGGGCGCGAAGATCTCGCTGACCGGGTGATCGCCGCCGAAACACAACGGCTCAACCAGGCGCTGGAACGTGAGGTATTGAGCAAGGAGGCGTTGAAGGCGGTCCAGGGGCCAGCGTTTCTGATCTTGGTTGCCATTGGCTTCTATATCGGTCTGGTCCGTTGGCACATGCCTGCGGCAGAAGTCATGGTGTTGCTGATGTTGCTCAGTCGGGTGATGGCAGTCATGGGAAGAATGCAGCGTATGTTTCAGAACATGACCGTCTGCGAAAGCGCCTACTGGTCCCTCAACCAGACCATTACCGAAGCTGAGCGGCAGGTTGAACCGGTAGGTGGCGAAATCAAACCCAACTTGGAGAAGGGTATCGAATTGAAGGATGTGGCTTTTGCCTATGAGGGTCGTCCCGTCCTCAAGGAGATTTCACTGAGCATTCCCGCCGCTGGACTGACTGCACTGATCGGCTTTTCCGGGGCGGGAAAGACCACGGTGGTGGATTTGATCATCGGCCTCCTGCATCCTCAGCAAGGTTGTATTCTGGTCGATGGCATAAGCATGGAAGATCTCAATCTGCGCGACTGGCGGCGCATGATCGGATACGTACCCCAGGAGAACCTGCTGCTCCACGATAACGTTCTGACCAATGTCACCTTTGGCGACCCCCAGTTGACCGAGGCCGATGCCGAATGGGCCCTGAAAGCAGCAGGGGCTTGGCACTTCGTGTCCGAGCTTCCGGAAGGTATATTGACGATAGTTGGGGAAAGGGGCGCGCGCCTGTCGGGAGGACAGCGTCAACGGATCATGATTGCCCGTGCCCTGGTCCACCGCCCCAAACTGCTGATCCTGGATGAGGCCACCAGCGCGCTGGATCCAGACAACCAGCGGGCCATCTGTCAAACCCTGGACCATCTCAAGCAGGAAGTCACCATTCTGGCGATTTCCCACCAACCCATGATCGTGGAGATCGCCGATCGTGTCTATCAGTTGGAAAAGGGACAGGCGCGGTGTCTGGAGATGACCGAAGCTGCGGTGTCGGCGCTCAACTGACCAGCTTCAACCCGGGTGGCAACGCTTCACCCACCAACCGCTGTTCGTCCTCCTCGGTCAGTTGCGTGGTTTCGATCACCATGCTGATCCACGAGGCCGGGACCTTGCTCTGACGGAGCTTGGCAACGACACGATGCCGCAACTCAGAATCGATGTCCCTGCTTCTGTCGCCACTCATTCTGGCCAGCAGGGCGGCGGCAAAACCCAGCAAAGGCCGCTTTTTGAAATCCAGCGTCAACAGGTGCTCGAGCCACTTCGAAATTTCCTTCCGGGGAACCGTGTTATGGCTGCTGCCATAGAACGGGAGCCGGCTGCCAATCCTGCCCAGGGCCCAGGCCGTCTGTTCCGGTTCCTTGGGGTGATCCAACCGTTTGAGGAGCCACTGTCCCAAGAGCGTTTTGTCTTCGATCGGCAAGTGTTCGAGCACTGCAGCCAAGCGCACGATATTGTCGTAACTACGTCGTTTGGCCAGGATTGCCAGTTTGCCTTTACGAGATTTGACGGGGTCCAGATAGTCGCGGATATCTTCGAAGATGACTGTTTGTGCCTGCTGATCCAAGCCCCCGGCGACCCGGCGCCAGAAAGTCCACCATTCGGCCCAGTTCTGGATGACATTGACGAACTGCAGTCCCTGGGAATACATGGGCCAGACCTGCTCTATGCGCCATTCATCCAGGGGATAGCCGAAACCGGGTCGTAGGCAGAACCCGGTCAGGCTGTACCAACTGCGTTCGTGTTCGCTGCTGCGACGGCGGAATTTCCCGCCTTCCAACAGTCCATCAGCGAGTTCTCTCAGCAAGGGGATGTCCCAATGCAGGCGTGGGCCCAGCAGTTTCTCAAGATCGCTGCGCAGGGTCTTGACCAGTTTAGGGGAGATCTCCCGGGATTTTTTGCTGAACACTCTTGTAACCAACCCCTGGGCCTCACCGAGATGAGGGTGTGAAGCATCCTGAAGTGCAGATTGTGCAGGACGGCGTCTCAGTTCGAAAGCCAAGTGCCAGCGCCGTTTCGTGTCATCACAGGCGATGCATTCCAGTTCCAGGGTACCGATTTCGGTGAGGCAGGTGGCCAGGTGTACCATGACTTCCTGTTTTTCACCGGCTTCCAGTGCCATGGCGAGGGGAGGGAGAGGAATGAAGTGTTCTGCCGCGATATCGACGATTTCCCCGGGCAGGTGGTCGCGGTCTTCGGTGGAGGAGACCAGGTGGAAGCGGACCGGACGTCCCAATCTGAGCACGAACATTTTGTCTTCGAGTACGATCTCCCTTTCCTCCTCGGTACCGCGGGGCAACAGACATACCCCCTGGGTTTGTCCACTCTGTTCTTCCACCACCAGGAAATAGCTGCGCGCCGAACCACCACCGATTTTTGGCTGATGGCCGTGACGGGCCAAAATGGAGCCAACCGCGCCTGAGGCAACGGCAAAATCGGGATGGGGGTTTTGTAGTTGAACCAGAGACTCGCCGCGCCAGCTGCCAATGACGTTCAGCAGCCTTTGGGTAATCAATGGACTCAGAAATACCCCGCCGTTAAGTAGAATCGCATCGGGAACCGGTGGTGCTTCGGGGTCCCCCAGAGCTGCGGTC
>CAYUPV010000214.1:0-4726 GCA_964445885.1 uncultured Methylococcales bacterium | reverse complement strand
CTGGGACTGGAATGCGTGGTCTACATGGGCGAGGTTGACGTGGAGCGGCAGAAGCTCAACGTCTATCGTATGTCGCTGCTGGGTGCCGAGGTGCGTCCCGTTTCCTCCGGATCGAAGACACTCAAGGACGCGCTGAATGAAGCACTGAGGGACTGGGTCACCCATGTGGATGACACCTTCTACATCATCGGCACCGTCGCAGGCCCCCATCCCTATCCGGCCATGGTACGTGATTTCCAGTCGGTGATCGGGCGCGAAGCGAAACAGCAGGTCATTAGGCAGGCCGGGCGCCTGCCCGATGCCTTGGTGGCGTGTGTGGGTGGGGGCTCCAATGCCATCGGCCTGTTCTATCCCTTCCTGGAACACGAGCAGGTGGCGTTGTATGGAGTCGAGGCGGCTGGTCTCGGAATCGAGACCGGCAAACATTCCGCTCCCCTGTGTGCCGGCCGTCCAGGCGTGTTACATGGCAACCGGACTTATCTGATGGAGGACGACGATGGCCAGATCATCGAGACCCATTCCATCTCCGCCGGTCTCGATTATCCGGGAGTCGGTCCCGAACATGCATGGCTGAAGGACAGTGGCCGTGCTCAATATTTCAATGTGACCGATGACGAGGCGTTGAAAGCGTTTCACAGCCTGACCCGTATCGAAGGGATCATGCCCGCCCTGGAGTCGAGTCATGCACTGGCTTATGCCATGCAACTGGCTCCGCAGATGGATAAGGATCAGATCATGATCGTCAATGTTTCCGGGCGCGGGGACAAGGACATTCACACTGTCGCAGAGAGAGAGGGGTTGAAGCTGTGAGCAGACTTCAGACTGTTTTCGAGAACCTGGCCCGTGAAGGGCGCAAGGCATTGATTCCGTTCATTACTGCCGGTGATCCCACCCCTGAATTCAGCGTGCCGATGCTGCATGCCATGGTGACTGCTGGGGCGGATATCCTGGAACTGGGAGTGCCTTTTTCCGATCCCATGGCCGATGGTCCCGTCATTCAACGGGCTTCCGAACGCGCCTTGGTGCACCATGTGTCGCTGCGCCAGGTATTGGAGATGGTGACCGAGTTCCGCCAACGGGATGAACGGACACCGGTGGTGCTGATGGGCTATCTCAATCCCATCGAGTGTATGGGTTATGAGGCGTTTACCGAGGCAGCGAAACAGGCTGGTGTGGATGGTGTCCTCATCGTGGACCTGCCACCTGAGGAGGCACAAGAAGAAATGCTGCCGCGATTGTATGAAGCGGGGGTGGATCCCATCTTCCTGTTGGCCCCGACCAGCCCACCCGAGCGGATCGAAAAGGCAGACAAGCTGGGGCGGGGATACCTTTATTACGTTTCCCTCAAGGGCGTCACCGGAGCTGGACATCTCGATATCGATGACGTGACCCGCAAAGTGGCTGGTGTTCGAGCTTTGGCCGAATTGCCGGTGGGGGTCGGTTTCGGTGTCAAGGATCCCGAGACTGCCGCCCGCATGGCCAATCTGGCAGATGCCGTGGTGGTGGGCAGTGCGTTGGTCAAGAAGGTGGAGGAGCAACCGAACGATCCACAACAGATTGAACAAGCGATCGTATCCTTGCTTTCGGCGATGCGGCAGGCCATGGACGAAGAGGTGACCCTGGCATGAGTTGGTTTCAGAAACTGGTACCAGCGCGCATCCGCACCGAAGGCAGCCGCAGGGGAGCGGTGCCGGAGGGGCTGTGGAGTAAGTGCCCTGCCTGCAGTGCCATTCTCTATAAGGCCGAGCTGGAAAGGAATCTGGAGGTCTGCCCCAAATGCAATCATCACATGCGGATATCGGGACGGCGAAGGCTGCACTTCTTTCTCGATTCGCAGCAGCGTGAGGAGATCGGCGAGCAATTGCGTTCGTCCGACCCCTTGAAATTCAGGGATACCAAGAAATACAAGGATCGTCTTGCCCAGGCGCAGAAAAGCACAGGAGAAACCGATGCCCTGGTGGTGGTGCGTGGCTTGCTGAAAGGTCAGCCCTTGGTGGCGGCGGCCTTCAATTTCACCTTCATGGGTGGGTCCATGGGCTCAGTAGTGGGGGAGCGGTTCGTGCGTGGTGTCCATCGGGCACTGGAAGAGAAGGTCCCTTTCGTAGTGTTTACTGCCAGTGGTGGAGCGAGGATGCAGGAGTCGCTGCTGTCGCTGTTTCAGATGGCCAAGACCTCGGCAGCCCTGGCGCGCCTGGCGGGTGCAGGTTTGCCTTACCTGTCGGTGATGACCGATCCCACCATGGGCGGCGTCTCGGCCAGTCTGGCGATGCTGGGGGATCTCAACATAGCCGAACCCAAAGCCCTGATCGGTTTCGCGGGCCCCCGGGTGATCGAACAGACGGTACGTGAAACGTTGCCGGAAGGGTTCCAGCGCAGTGAGTTTCTGCTCGAACACGGGACCCTCGACATGATCGTGGATCGGCGCGACCTGCGCGATACCCTTTCTTCCCTGTTGGCTATTTTGACCCTTACCAAGGAGATCCAGAAGCCTGAGCCGGAACCGGTCCCTGTAGAAACCGAGGTGGGTGCTGAAGCACTCTCTCTGCCACAAGTGGAAGATGAGGGTGGCAACGAGGACTGATGCACGTTTCAGCCGTCTGGAGGATTGGCTGGAGTGGCAGCAATCGCTACATCCTCGCGTGATCGATCTGGGGCTCGAACGGGTCAAACGAGTCCTGACAGCTCTTCATCCAGGATATCGCCCCCCCCTGACCATCACGGTGGGGGGCACCAATGGAAAAGGTTCCTGTATCGCCTTGTTAGAGGCTATCCTGCGTGCTCAGGGCATCTGTACCGGGAGCTATACATCCCCCCATATCCTGCGTTACAACGAGCGTATCCAGGTCGACGGCCGGCCATTGTCAGACGAGAAGATCTGCGATGCCTTTGCCCGGATCGATGCAGTTCGCGGCGACTCCACTCTGAGTTTTTTCGAGTTCGGAACCCTGGCGGCATTGGATTTGTTTGCTCAAGCCAAGGTGGAGGTTCAACTGCTCGAAGTGGGATTGGGAGGTCGACTGGATGCGGTAAATATCGTCGATGCCGATGTGGCGATCATCACCAGCATAGACATCGACCACAAAGGGTGGCTCGGGGAAACCCGGGAAGCCATTGGGGCGGAAAAGGCCGGGATTCTGCGTCATGCCTGTCCTGCGGTATTAGGTGATCGTGCTCCCCCCCGGAGCTTGCTGGAGCACGCCTGGAATTTGGGAGTCCGGTTGCAACGGCTGGGTCGGGATTTCGACTGTCAACGTGTCGGGGAACATTGGGACTGGATCTCCAGCGTACGTTCATTCAAGGATCTTCCTCTACCGGCTTTGCTCGGCCGTCAGCAGCTGGATAATGCAGCGACTGTGATTGCTGCGCTGATGCAGCTCGAGAACCGGCTGAAGATAGATGAGTCCGCCATCCGTAGGGGATTGCAAACCACCCGTCTGCAAGGACGCTATCAGGCGATTTCCGGCTGTCCCGACATTCTGCTCGATGTCGCCCACAACCCACAGGCGGCGGGGTTGTTGGCAGAGTATGTCAAGGAGAGATTTCCTGGCCGGCGGGTATTGGCCCTGTTCACCGTCATGGCGGACAAGGACATCGAGGGCATCGTGGAGCGGATGAAAAGTTTGGTGAATGTGTGGGCCCTGGCCCCACTGCCAGACAACCCCCGAACCGCTTCCGAAACCAGTATCCTGCAGGCATTCGAGGCCATCGGCACGGTACGACCGCTGTCGGGTTTCGACGGCTGGAGATCGGGGCTTGAGGCTCTCAGGCAGCACGCCCGGGATGAAGATCTGATTATAATCTTCGGATCCTTTTTTTTGATTTCAGAATTTATGGCTGATCATGGATATTAGGCTCAAACGCAGGCTGGCAGGGGGGGCGGTACTGGTGCTGTTGGCGGTAATCTTCGTGCCAATGCTATTCGAGGACGCACTGCAGCCCGAGTCGGCGCTCGAACTCCCTCATCCTGATGACGATCTCTTGCCTGACAGCGAACAACCGGCCACGTCTTTGATGCTTCCCCTTGATGCAGCCCCGCAGGTTCCTCTGCCTTCGAGCTGGGCTGTTCAGGTGGGCAGTTTCAGCAGTGCGGAAAACGCCGAAGCCTTGGTTAAAAAACTGAAACGCGCTGGTTTCCCCGCTTTCGTGGTGAAACGGGCCGAAACCGGAAAGCTGTTGTATCGGGTGAGGGTGGGACCACTGCTGGACAAGGACAGGGCGGTTGCCCTTGCTGAGCAGATCAAGGAAAAGGTAGATCTCAAAGGTTTCGTGGTGCCCCATCCATGAACCCTCTTCCTTACCGTACCATGAAAGATGCATGGTGGGCAGGGAGCAGGGGAGTGGTTTTCGGGATGCCGTGAACCCCTTCTCGCTGCGCGATCCTGCTTCGCGAAAGCCCTTGCCAGGACTTCCTTGTTCACGCCTTGGCGTGACTGCGAAAGTCCACCGGAATTTCGTTCGTACGCGGCCATCTAAGTCGCGTACGCCCTTGATCCGGTCACAAATTCAATAGAGAATCGGGTGATGGCTCATGATAGTGAACAATCCTTTTTTACTATTGTCCTATGAATCTCCTCGACTTTGGGATTTATTGTAAACGTATTATTAACAATATATGGCAAACTTGATTTTTTGTTTTTAAATTATATAATAACCATGTCTTCTATATTTAGAACAGAAGAGAGGAATGGAAATGATGAAGAAAGTGATATTGGGTTTTGCTCTGTGG
>CAYUPV010000213.1:0-4750 GCA_964445885.1 uncultured Methylococcales bacterium | reverse complement strand
GCCATCCAGGCCTCTGCTGAACTGGCCGAGGAGCGTGGCCGCTATGCCTCCTTCGACGGCTCGCTGTGGAGCCAGGGTATCCTGCCCATCGATTCGATCGATCATCTGGCCGGGTCACGCGGCGACTATCTGGAAATGGATCGTAGCGCCCGCCTGGATTGGGAAACCCTGCGCCAGCGGGTGAAGACGGTCGGCATGCGCAACTCCAATTGCCTCGCGATCGCCCCCACCGCCACCATCTCCAATATCTGTGGGGTGTCCCAGTCGATCGAGCCTACTTATCAGAATCTGTACGTGAAATCGAACCTGTCAGGCGAGTTCACGGTGGTCAATCCCTATCTGGTCAATGACCTGAAGGCGCATGGTCTGTGGGACGAGGTGGTGATCAGCGATCTCAAGTACTACGACGGCAGCGTGCAGAGCATCGACGCCATTCCGGACGAACTCAAGCAGTTGTACGCCGCTGCCTTCGAGATCGACCCACGCTGGCTGGTGGAGGCCGCTTCCAGGCGACAGAAGTGGCTGGACCAGAGCCAGTCCTTGAATCTCTATATGCCGGAGCCCTCGGGCAAGAAGCTGGATGCCTTGTACAAACTGGCCTGGTTGCGCGGTCTCAAGACCACCTACTATCTGCGTTCCCTGGGAGCCTCGAGAGTCGAACGCCACACCGACAAGGCATCGACGGCGGAATCCGAAACGCCCAAAGTGTGTTCCATCCTCGACCCCGAATGCGAAGCATGCCAGTAGGTGCAGGATTCAAACCTCCCCCTACAGAGCATTCGGTTTCCCGAATAAATGACCAGAACCAAGATGATCCAAGGAGAACCACCATGTTGAATTGGGACGACCCGATCGAAAACGTCAAACAGAAACGTGCCGCGGCCACCACCGCCGAAACGACCACAGCGATGTCGCCACTGGCAGCAGACCAGGAGGCGGAACCTGCCCTGGAAGCGGAAAAAAGATTGCTCGGCGGCAGCGATCTCACCGCCAACATCGCTCCGATCAAGTACCGCTGGGCTTGGGATGCCTACATCATGTCGCAGCGTAACTTTTGGATGCCCACCGAAATCGGCATGGGTGAAGATCTGATGTCACTCAGAAAACTCAACGACAACGAGCGCCACACTTTCTTCACCACCTTTGCCACCCTCACCACCGCCGATGCCCTGCACCAGCGCAACCTGGCCCTGGCGGTCTACGAGCGGATCACCGCCCCCGAGGTGGGCATGGCGGTTATCGCTCAGATGCATCAAGAGACCATCCACTCGATGAGCTACCAGCATATCATCGAGTCCCTGAACTTCGACGAGGATGAAATCTATCTGCTCTATCAGCGGGTACCGCAGATCCGGGCCAAATTTGAATACAGCAACGCCAAGACCCGCGGGTTGCAGGGCCACGGTGGCGACCTTCAGGACTACCTCCGCGGACTGTTTTTCTACTACATGATCTTCGAGGGCGTGTGGTTCATGGCCAACTTCTGCCCCATCTTCTCGATGCAACGCCGTCGCCTGATGCCCCGTACCGGCGAACAGCTCCAGTACATCGCCCGCGACGAATCCGGCCACGTTGCCTTCGGCCGCTCCCTGATCTGGGCCTTGTGGCAGGAAATCCCCGAAACCCGCATGGAAGAGGCGGAAGCCCACACCCTGATGCACGAGGCCATGGACATGGAGGAAGCCTATGCCGAATACACCATCAAACCGATGCTTGGCTACGACATCGAACTCCATCGCCGCCACGTTCGCTCTCTCGCCAACCGCCGTCTCCTGGATATGGGGTTCAACCCGATCTATACGGAGGCTGAGGCAGAGAGTCTGCCCTGGTGGGAGGAGCAGATCGGCTTCCGCAAGGAGAAGAATTTCTTCGAGACCCGGGTGACCGAGTATCAGACCGGAGGGGCGCTGAGCTGGGAATGACGGATCACCCGCCCGAACCCGGTTGGAGAAATATCGGGCTGGCGGTGCTTCTGGATAGATAGAGAGCTTTAGGAAGGGAGGTGGATCATTGGGCAGAAAGTTAGTCACCATCGTCATCATGTATTCGTTGAGTCTCTGGTTGGTAGACCGGATGACCCTTGTGATATCCGGTTCCTTCACGACATCACTGTGTGGAGAATTGCACTTGGGGTCGATCGGTAGTCTGGTTGGCCGGACCTCTTGTGGCCACGAGTTGGGCAAGTATATGGTCGTCATGCTTTTTATCCTGTTGCTGCTTGGCAAAGTGGTAATGATGATACCCGGTGTTAACAATGATCGTCTGGAACGCAGGGAGGGGAAATCCTAGCGATCTAGACTTCGTTTAAATTTTGCCAGTCAACGAACGTTTGCTGGGGGATGTCATGATTCCGACCCAGGCATTCGTCCTGCCGCAGTCAGTTGATTTCTGGTCAGATAATGCATTTGTCACATTACTCGAGGCTTGATGGTAAGCCTGCGCACGCCCTTGTCTGTCCTGGTGCAAAGCAAAAGACGAAAGCTCCCAAGCAGGGATTTTTTTGTTGGACTTTGAACCTTGCGGGTGTCGGTGGTGATTAACTCATGTACTGAACAAAAATTTCTCCGGGATAGCGAAACAAATCGGTCTGCGGGTTGATTCCAATGGGAGCCGGGGAAGTTTTGGGGTAATGCCGCTAAATTTTTGAGTTGAGGGTCGAAACGGGCCATTAAGTCCGGGTGGAGATGCTAATGAGGCTTCCGAGAGTTGTGAAGAGTTCTGTATCACCCAGTGTGCCAATCGTGTTCATGTTGCTCTCGTTCACGGTCGATGCGGTTGCGATTTCAATTAAAACGGCTCAGATGTCCGGCTCGAGGGTTTTCCTGAAGGATAAAGGGTTCGTTAAAAAAGCCGCCATCATTGTTGACGGACAGACCGCAGGTAATGCCGATGGCACCATTGTCAGCTGGGTTTGGAAGGAAAACCGTATTCGGATGGGAAACGTTCCCACACTGATGGTGAGATCTGCGTTGGGCAGTCATTCCAGCGAACAGATCTTGACCGACACCTGAGCGCAACCTCGATTAATTAAGTGTGGGCTTTATTAGAGATTTAAATAGTATGATGTTGACAATAATCAAGTAATCGACGGAAGAGTTTATGGTATTATTATCACCCATTTTCACGGATAAAAATGAGGATTTATTATTGATAAGCCATTCAATAATAGAATAGGTTGAATAAATAATTACACAACAAAGTTTTTGTTACATAAAGCCAACCTGTCAGCAGGGGTACATGGGATGTGCCCCTTTTTTTTTGCTTTGCGAAATCCTGGACCGAATCTGACGGTTGTGAAAGGAATGAGACAATGGGTATCTCTAGATTTGTAGATAGGTGATATCGAAATCAACGATCCAGTGAAAATTTACAGGTCAGGAAGAGCTAGGGATGATGGTTTGTAAGGTTGGGTGTCAAAATATTTTACACTCGTATCGTTTCGATATTTTTTGAAAAAACATACGCTTACTGTCTTTGTGCCGACTGGTAGATAGTTGTTAGATTAACGAAGAAATATCACAGATCGTTAGTCATTTCTTCTCGGATGTGATCCGAACCCAAGCGCTTCCTTAGTCGATTCATGGCTGTTGATGTGCTGTCTGGAGTGGGATGCGGCGAGATGTATGTCATGTGGCGGGTGATAGTTATTGTGATCCGGATCCGCTGAAATAAAGATTCTTGTTTTCCAATGTTATCTATCGATAGTTTTGTCAAAAAACTTTACATTTTGTGTGAATGGATACTCCTTAATAAATGATTATTCCAATGAGTGTTTCTATGAGGCTGTGGACGGTTTTTTTATGTGATTAATCTAGTGCAAATTTATATGTATTACCTTGTTTCTTTTCTGGTTTTATTAATAACTCTGGCATATTGTGTGCATGTTTAGTTATGAGAGCCCACTTTATGACCAGTGTTGTTTAGAAGACAAATAATAATTGTATTACTGAATAAGGGGTGTTGCAAAGGCTTCACCAACTCTCGAAGATGTTCTCTGAGCCTGGCTTGGTTGTTACTCACATGGGAGGAAATGAAAACAAATTACTAGAGGAAGCCCAGTTCCGGATTGCCACGGTGGATCATTTATCAACGGTCGAAGAACACGGGATAGATTAGGAGAGAGGGTGAATGATTGCCCTGGTGAACCCCTCGTATGAGGAGGTACAAAATGAAGACATATCAAATATGCAAGGAAGATCCCGATGCTGTTCAAAGGAAGGAACCTGAAGAGCTATCGTGGTCACGTATCCACAGTCTGTTTGGGCCCATGGATACAGTCATGGGTCTGGCTGCTTCCGTCATTCACAAACTCCCGGTCTTTGCAGGTGGCGGCGGTGGTGGGAGGCACCGCTATCTACACCAGCATGCCGGCGATCTCATTAGGTCCCGTCCAGCCGTTTTTCAACCGGAGACTCTGTTCTGGGGAAACCGGCGCAGGGCTATTGTCGTCACCGTCTGGAAGCGGTTCGGCAATACTGCAATCTTCTCTGGAATGTCAGAGATGATCCGCTTCCTATATACGAAACGTTCATGCCTGCCAGTAGCTTGGCTACTCAATGGCATAGAACATCAGCCTGCTTTTTCTCAGGAGGGCTAAAAAATGAAAACTCAAATAGTAACTACTCGCCCCCCCCCCCCCTACCATTTTCTGTTTTTCACCAGGGAATTTTCCGTTTTGAGGGTTTGCAAAACTGAATTTTTGCCGTTTTGGTTCTTATCATATACATCAAAATGGCACATATGCCTGTGG
>CAYUPV010000212.1:0-4784 GCA_964445885.1 uncultured Methylococcales bacterium | reverse complement strand
GAGTTCACATCGATACTGGTCAAGGCTTCGGTATGATCGATGACGATCGCACCACCCGAAGGTAGTGGGACTTCTCTTTGATAGGCCAGCTCGATCTGGCTTTCGATCTGGAAACGGCTGAACAGGGGAACTGAGTCTTCGTACTGCTTGGCCTTGCCGATGAAATGCGGCATCACCTGTTGGAGGAAGTTGCGCACCATCCGGTAGGTGGCGGGATTGTCGATCATGATCTCGTCGATATCGGCGCGCAGATGATCGCGCAGGGCGCGGATGATGACATTGCTTTCCTGGAAGATGAGGAAAGGTGCCTTGCGTTCGTGGGCCGAACGCTCGATGGCATCCCAAAGCTGCAGCAGATAATTGAGGTCCCATTGCAATTCCTCCGCAGTCTTGCCACCAGCGGCAGTGCGGACGATCAGGCCCATTCCCTCAGGAAGGTCGAGAGAAGAGACGATTTCCTTCAGGTCTCCCCGGTTTTCTCCTTCGATGCGGCGGGAGATGCCACCTGCCCTGGGGTTATTGGGCATCAATACCAAATAGCTGCCAGCCAGGGCGATGTAGGTCGTCAAGGCCGCCCCTTTGGTCCCCCGTTCCTCTTTTTCAATCTGTATGACGATTTCCTGCCCCTGTTTGAGCAGGTCCTTGATATCGGAACGGTGTTGTTCCGGGCTCAAAGGCTGAGAAAAATAGCTGGGTGCGATCTCTTTGAAGGGAAGAAATCCATGGCGTTCCGAACCATAGTTGACAAAGACAGCCTCCAGGCTTGGTTCTATGCGGGTGATGATGCCTTTATATATATTCGCCTTTTTCTGTTCGCGGGAAGGAACCTCGATATCAAAATCGTAAAGTTTTTGCCCTTCGACTAAGGCCACGCGCAATTCCTCTGGCTGCGTGGCATTGATAAGCATTCTTTTCATTCCAATAATCCTTTTGCCTCGATGCGAATAGGAAGGTTGTGGCAGGGTTGGGCCGGAAAATGTTACCAGCCAGGGGCACGGACGCAGTGAATCTCAATGCGGGCCAGCTTTGAGCGGCCTGGTGCGTTACCCTGCTCATATTCCTGATTGACCTTCGCAAAAACGGTGAGTTAAACCAAATGATTTACAATGGGTCTTTCGTGTTTGAATTAAAATTTTATTTTTTCTATGACCCCAGGGCCGGCGATTTGTTCTGGAAGCCTCGGCGAATCCGATCTTCAGGCCGGCATCGTCTCCTGTTGCTCCCTGCCTTCAAGGCAATGGATTAGGAACATAACAATAGAGTTTTTCAACCTCATTATAGACTTGGCCTAGGTCAAAATCCATGAATCTGCAAGTTTACCCAAAAGCAAAAGTATCCCGGCCCCGTCACATTGAGATTGGCGCTGACGAGGCTGGGCAGAGGATAGACAATTTCCTCATTACCTGCCTCAAAGGCGTTCCCAAGAGTCGTATCTATCGTTTATTGAGGAAAGGTGAAGTGAGAGTCAATAAAGGCCGGGTCAAGGCTCACTATCGGCTATGTGAGGGGGACCGGATCCGGATTCCTCCGGTTCGGGTCAGTGAAGCACCGATCACCCATGGCGCCGCCAAGACAATGGGGCAACGGCTGGAAGGAAACATCTTGTACGAAGACGAGTGGCTGCTGGTGCTGAATAAGCCAGCGGGAATGGCGGTCCACGGCGGCAGCGGTCTACATGGAGGGGTCATCGAAGCATTGCGGGTTTCACGACCACAGGCAAAGACCCTCGAATTGGTTCATCGTCTGGACAAGGAGACCTCCGGTTGTCTTCTGATCGCCAAGAAACGCCAGGTACTTCGAACGCTGCATGCTTTGATGCGCGATGATGCCGTGGAAAAGCGCTATCTGGCGCTGATGACCGGGGACTGGAAACACCGCCGGGAAATGGTGGACGTGCCGTTACGTAAATACGTTCTGAGGAGTGGCGAACGCATGGTCAGGGTGGATTCCGCCGGCAAACCCTCGCAAACCGAATTCCGCCGTCTACAGCGCTTTGCTGAGGCTGCACTGGTGGAGGCGCGTCTTCTGACGGGCCGCACTCACCAGATTCGCGTTCACGCATCCCACTTGGGGTATCCTGTTGCGGGTGATCGGCGATATGGACAAGCAGAAAGCAACCGCAGATGGCGGAATCTAGGCCTCAAACGTATGTTTCTCCATGCCTGGCGGCTGGATTTCCACCATCCAGCCACCGATATGCCATTGCATATCGAAGCGCCGTTCCCACAGGAGTTGGAGTGCATTCTCAAAAAACTGCAAGGCAAGCAGTAGCTATCCTGCAAAGGATTAGCCGAACAGTTGGAGCGGACGGTTGGATTAGCGGGCAGGTTTGCCTGCCCACTACAGGTCTATAACGATTAGGTGTTGCCCCTGAAGGCCTATGCGGCCTGTCGTTGGTTCCAGCCCAGCTTGAGTGGATCTCCCGGTGGCCCCAGCGGAGGCGTCCTTTCCAAGACCTCGAAGGCGTCGTGACGGATGTGGTTCTGGCGCATCTCCTCACGCAGCATGTTTTCGCTGACGATTCCTTTTTCCACGCATTCCTTCAGCAGCCCAAAGAAGAACCGTTCCTGGTTGGGGTCGGGGTGACGTTTGTAGGTGCCCAGCAGGGCGTGATCTCCCAGCAGGCGTCGACGGGTGCGCAACACCCAGCCGATGGGCGGGAACAGGCGGAAGCGGTCGTTGGGCGTCCAGTCAATGGGTAGCCCCGCTTTCCAGGGCTGGGTCAGGCGCCGGGTATTGTGGATCAGCCTGGTCTCTGGAGTCAGTTTGTCGAAATCATTCCATTCCGGTTCGAACAAGCCTATGTTTTCTTTCGGTTCGTTGCGCAGGCCGATCCAGTCCATATAGTCCAGCTTCAACTCGAACATCGCCCGAAACTGTTCCTCACAGTGCCAATGCGTCAGTTTGGCACAGTCGAGCAGCATCACGCTCGAGGCGTAACAGCGATCGATCCACCACTTGGGTCCTGAACGGGGTCTGCATAAGATGACTTTGCCCTCCATGTCTCGGGAGAGCAGCTTCCAGACGTCACCCACGGCGAAGATATCGGGATCCACGACAACCGCGCGACCCCGGTAATTCATCAGTTCAGGTGGCATGAAGCGCAACGGGGTGAAGGATTGCAGATCTTCATTACGCCAGATGCGTTCGACGCCGTCACGCAGGAAGGGTTTGCCTTCCATTTCCTGGAAGAACGGGTAATCCTTGTGATGGATGATGCGGACATCGAAGCGTTCCGGGGTGGCCGAATGTCGTTGCATCGAATATTGGGCCACCAACGCACCAATCCACTGTTTGTGGTTGGTGTGGACGAAAACACAGAAATCTATGGATTCGTTCATGCGTTCACCACTTGTTTGGTTTGCGTGTATTGATAAACTGGATCCAGCTGGCTGTTCACCAGGGTGTTGATCTGTTCGACCTGCTCATCGTCGAAATAATCACGCCAGCCACCCACCTTGGCGCGGCGAACCTTGTAGGAATTGGGATTGCTTTTGTCCTTCGGTACCATCCGGCTGCCACTGAGCCAGAATTTCTTTTCCTGTTCAAGTTTGCGCATGTTCTCCACCGAGGCATATTCCACCGCGTCACGAATCTCCTGTTCGTTGCCTGAGGTACCCAGGAAGTCGGTGATCCGGCGCAACTCCCTGGCAGTATCGGTGCGCAGATCCTCGTAGCGGACCAGCATGAATTCATCCAGCTTGGGCATTTCCATGGCCCACAGATTGAGGAACGCGATGATCTTAGGCAATCCGGCTGTCTCGTGCAGGACGAAATCGAACAGCGATATGTCGCTCTCGTGCGGGGGGTATTGATTGAGTTTCTTTTTGCCGGGGCGCATGCGGAATTTCCATTGAAAAAACTGTGAGACGGCAATATCCCGCGGATCGCGTGCCAACAGGACGACTTTGTGGCCGGTATAATCCACCTTGGAGTCTGTGTGGCCTGTATAGTCCTTTAAATAGTTGTCGTGGGTAAAGAAAAGCTTGGGGATGGCCGAATTTTTGGAATGCAAGTTGTCAAAACCCAACAACTGGGCGGAAGACAAGTGGTGTTTGGTCTGATAGAAACGCGACAGCATGACTCTCAGCCAGGTTCGGCCGCTTTTCCCATAGGAAACGATGACTGCATCACATAAGGAAAGCTTTCGCGCTTCCTCCTGTCCACGCAAGCGACGCTCCAAAGCGATGCGTCGATGTTCCGGGAGATGGAAGGCGGCCGCCAGGACCAGGCGCCGGTAGATTTGTTTCCAGAGGTTGTGCATGGGAGGAACTCGTCAAAGTTGTTTATGGCCACAAACTGTAGTAGATTTGCAATAAAAAAACAATTTGTTGTTTTTTGTCTGCTATACTATCTTCCAGTCAGGCAGACAAGGGGATGAACGATGTGGTTTATGTTACACAATTGGATTGGTAAACCAACAGCCAAGGCAGTCGAGCCCAGGGTCTGGGTGCTTCTCAATCACCGGGCGGGTGAAAATGCGCAAGTGGTTGCTTTGGCGGAAGCCTTGGGTTGGCCCTTCGAGATCAAACGTTTCACCTATCGTAAGAGAATCCCATTTCTGTTGCTAGGCGCTTCTCTGGCTGGCATACGTGTCGATGAATCCGATTCGTTGTCTGCCCCCTGGCCAGATCTGATTATCAGTGCCAGTTCGAGGAATGAGCCGGTGTGCCGTTGGATTCAACAGCAGGCTGCCAAATCGGTCAAGCAGGTACGGCTGGTGCATATCGGTCCACCCGTGAACCGTCTCGTGCGTTTTGATCTGGTGGATACCTCCCCCCGAC
>CAYUPV010000211.1:0-4798 GCA_964445885.1 uncultured Methylococcales bacterium | reverse complement strand
TCCACTGCCAAACGCAAATTCATCATCGCCGATACGCCGGGGCATGAACAATACACCAGAAACATGGCTACGGGCGCTTCCACCTGTGATCTGGCGGTGATCCTGATCGATGCCCGCAAGGGAGTGCTCACCCAGACCCGACGTCACAGTTTCATCGTTTCCCTGTTGGGCATCCGACATATCGTCGTCGCCATCAATAAAATGGATCTGATGGACTGGCGCCAGGAAGTGTTCGAGGACATCCGGAACGACTATCTGGGCTTTGCCGACAAGCTCGGTGTGTCCGATATCCGATTCATTCCCCTTTCTGCCCTGACGGGTGACAACGTCGCGAAAACCAGCAGCAAGATGCCCTGGTATAGCGGCCCAAATCTGTTGGAAGTCCTTGAAACGGTGGAAATCTCCCAGGACCGCAACTTCAGGGATGTACGCTTCCCGGTGCAATACGTCATCCGGCCCAACCTGGACTTTCGGGGCTTTAGCGGTACCCTGGCTGCCGGCATCGTTCACCCGGGGGACGAAGTCGTGGTTCTGCCTTCAGGCCAGAAAAGCCGTATCAAGGAGATCGTCACCTACGATGCCAGCTTAGAGCAGGCCTTCCCGCCCCAAGCCATCACCCTGACCTTGGAAGACGAGATCGACGTCAGCCGAGGAGATATGATCGTACGCACCAACAGCCTGCCCCATGTCTCTGATCGCTGCTGCGCCCACATCGTCTGGATGACCGAAAAACCTCTGATTCCAGGCAGGCAATATTACATCAAACAGGCCACCCGTACTGTCAACGGTTCCGTCTCACGCATTCTGCATCGCACCGATGTCAATACCCTGGAACAGGCCCCGGCTGATTATTTGGAAATGAACGAGATCGGCTTGTGCGAGATAGCCTTCAATGCCCCGCTGGTATTCGATCCCTACAAGATTTGTAAGGGCACAGGCGCCTTCATTGTCATCGACCGCCTCACCAACGTCACCGTGGGTGCCGGGATGATCACCGGACTGACCGAAGACGGTGGGGCGCAACGTCCAGTCACTGCCGAGGAACGCGCCATCCGCTTCGGCCAGCAGGCCTCTATCGTCTATCTCAGCGGCGAATTAAGCAGGGAATTGGCTTACCGGATCGAGCGCCGACTGTTCGATACCGGTCATGCCACCACTGTCCTGGACCCTGATCAATTGCCTGAGATCAGTCCTCATATAGCAAAGGCACTGACCCATGCAGGATTGATCGTGCTTTGGCCTCAAACCGGCAACACGGCCACGCCCCCGCAGGGTGCCATCAGCATCGAAGCGGATCGGATCGATCTGGAGCAGGCTCTGGAGATTCTGAAATCGGAACAGATCCTCAAGTAATGTCATCACTGCAATGATCATTCACATCCCCCGCCAGATGCAGGCTTGTAACCCGCGCTCACTGCAATCGGTCTTTCCATGTCCACTGATGCCGGTGTAGCAGCCGATATTCGGCGATTTGAAAGCCTGATCCCAGGCGAACTTCGATAGCGCCGGACTTGGCGGTATTGAACACGACTGCCCCCACCGCCTGATACCGGCCCAGATTCCTGACACTGGGAAAACCGAAACGATTACGATATCCACTGGAGATCAGGACAACCTGGGGCTTTACCGCATTCAAAAACCCCAGGCTGGAGGATGTGGCACTACCATGATGCGGCGCTACCAGCACGTTCCCACGTAGCATTTCACCGTATTTAGCCACCAATAATGTTTCCCCCCGTTCTTCGAGATCGCCTGGCAACAATACCGTTCCAGCTTGGGTTTCTATTTTCAACACGCAAGAGCGGTCATTTTCAGTGCCTTGAGTGTCTGCTTCCGGCCACAGGATCTGAAACGTCACACCCTCCCAAACCCAGCGTTGGCCCGCCCGGCAGGGATGGGTGGTGACTCCGGCCAATGCCGCCGTGATACTGGTCAATACCTCGCTGTTCCACGACTGCTGTAGCCCCACCAAGCCACCACTGTGGTCACGATCGGCGTGGCTGACAATAACACGACTCAATTGAGTCCAGCCATGATGGCGCAGAAATGGCGTGACGATATCGGCCCCAGCGTCGAAATGTTCGCTGTAACGGGGGCCCGTGTCATAGACCAGAACGTGATCGGCGGTCTCGGCCACCACGGCGAGCCCCTGCCCTACATCGAGCACGGTCAGCCACAGCCCACCGGGTGGTGGCCGCGGGGGAGTGGGAAGCAACAGGGGAAGCATCATGACTGCCCCCAACCAGCGTCCTGGCAAGCCTCTTGGCATCGTCAGAAGCCCTGACCCCAACAGGGCCAGAATCACCGCCAGGAATGAAGAAGGCGATTGATGCCAGATACCCTCTCCCCAGCCGGAAAGCCAATCGAGGCCCTGCCAAAGCCTGGCCATCATCCAGGCAGCAAGATTCCACAAAGCCCCGGCCACAGGTGGCCAGATCCACACAGCCACGCACCCTGCCAACGCCAGGGGAATCACTGCAAACCCCACGCCGGGAACGGCAAAACTATTGGCCAATGGAGCTGTCCAGCCTACCTGACTGAAAAAATAAACCAACAACGGCGCAAGCCCTAACAACAGCGCTCCCTGGATCTGCAGAGCAGCTACCCACGCGGAAGGAGCACGCAATCGTCCAGCTACGGAATAAAAGATCCACCCGACCGCCACAAAAGACAACCATAAACCCGCGCCCAAAGCCGACAAGGGATCCCACAAACAGACGCCCAACAAGGCCAGGCTGAGACTGCGCCAGGGAGAAGGTTGGCGCTGCCAGAGCCAGGCCCCCAGCCCCAACGTCAGCATGATGAGGGCTCTTTGCGTAGGCAGAGAAAACCCAGCCAAAGCAGCATAGACCAGGGCACCCCACCAGCAAATCAGCGCCGCGCTGTAATGGACAAAACGTCGTTCCCATCCCAGGTACAGGCCGATTTTGCGGCTGGCAAACAGCAATATTCCGGCCACCAATCCAATATGCAGCCCCGAAATCGCAACCAGATGGGCGGTGCCGGTTGCCCGTAACACCCGCCACTGCGCAGGCTCAATGCCATCGCGCGCGCCCAGTGTCAATGCCTTGATGATCCCCCGCATGGGCACATCCGCCAACCGGCTGTCGATGGCATCTGCCAGCCGCTGGCGCAGGGCGCTCAATCCATGTCCCTCAGCCAGAAGCTCGTTATGCCCCCGATGTATCACATACCCCAAAGCGCCTATGCGCCGGGCGAACAACCAGCGTTCGTAATCGAATCCACCTGGATTCCGGAACCCCCGTGGCCTTTTGAGACGTACCGTCAGGTGCCATTGCTGACCGTCAGCGACTCTGGGCCCTCCATACCAGCTGAGCCGAATCCTGGAAGGCAGCTGTCGTCCGTGGACTTCCTTCATGACCTTGAGATCGAAACGCCAGCCCCCGCTCTTTCTGATCGCAAAGTCCTCGACGATGCCTTCGATTTCCAGATTCTGCCCCTGCAAGGATGGATCGAGTGGGTGCCAGGTGAGTGTGACAAAGGTGAAGGTCCAGCAGAACCCAAGGAACAACCAGACCAGGAACCACCATCGACGCACCAGGAAGAAACAAGCCATTAACCCCGACACCCCCGCCCAACCCCAACCAGGAAAGGTCGGTAAGGCCAGAAATATCAGGACTCCTGTCAGAAATCCCGGTCCCGCGAGCAAAAACATAAAATGATTAAAATGAATCAACCGATAGCATAAAATATAAAGAAGGGAATTAAAGAATCCTAAAATGCCTGAAGGATATCAGGATCATGATTCATTGCCTGGTAACTGGACCACGACTGAGAACCATTCATGCCAAAAAAAATCATCCAACGTTTTCTCCCGGAACACCATCACTTCAAGGAGCACAAACATCTTCAGTTTCTAGGCGAACACCTGCACAACCCTAACCTTTGGCATCTCAACCGACGTTCTGCAGCCTTGGCGTTCGCTGTGGGTTTTTTCTGTATGTATCTCCCCATACCAGGTCAGATGATCATGGCAGCGATTCTGGCCCTGCTGGTAGGTGCCAACCTTCCCGTCTCGGTGGTATTGGTCTGGATCACCAACCCGGTGACCATGCCCCCCATGTTTTATGCCGCTTATATGGTTGGAGCGTGGATTCTGGGTGTGGAAAGCAATATTTCACCGGATCTTTTCACCATGGGGGGAGCAGTGCATGAATTGGGACACATCTGGTGGCCTCTGCTGCTGGGCAGTCTGATCCTGGGTACTCTTCTGGCGGGTGTGGGGTATGCAGGCATCCGCACTGCGTGGCGCTACTTGGCAATTAGACGCTGGCGCAGACGCCACCAGCGCAAGTCACATCATCGATCCACCGGCTGAAGGCTGCCATCCTCGAGTTTCAGGACAACATCCATACGTTCCGCCAAGGCTTGGTCGTGAGTCACGACCAGAAAACTGATGTTGAATTCCCGGTTCAGCTCGAGCATCAGTTGATACACCCGGCTGGCCGTTTTCCGGTCCAGATTACCGGTGGGTTCGTCAGCCAGAATACAGCGAGGACGGGGAACGAGGGCCCTGGCAACGGCGGCACGTTGACGTTCGCCACCCGAGAGTTCGCCTGGCTTGTGCTCCAGCCGTTTTTCCAGCCCAACCCTCGAGAGGAGCTCTTTCGCCTGCTGACGCGCCTCGGGAATGGAGTGCCCCCCGATCAGAAGTGGCATGACTACGTTCTCGAGGACGCTGAATTCAGGGAGCAAATGATGAAACTGATAGACGAAACCCAGCATGCGATTACGACGGCGGCTAAGTTCGCGCTCAGAAAGACCTTCGATATCATCC
>CAYUPV010000210.1:0-4808 GCA_964445885.1 uncultured Methylococcales bacterium | reverse complement strand
TTTGATATGTTTTCATTGCACCTCAGGATGTTCGTTGGCATTCGCCAGGGTCATGCGGAGCCCGGCTTCAAAGGAAATCTTCGGTTGCCAATTCAGTACTCTACAAATATGGGTATTGTCGCACACCCAATCGGGATGCCGAAGTTCATTCACCTTGGCGGGGGTCAACATGGGCGTCTTTCTCGTTAACCTGGAAGAGACAAGGGATAACCGCGCCACTCCCCGCAGCAGGCTTTCCGGCACTGGGATGGGGATCACCCGTTTGCCACGATAGCATGATGCGATGTCGATCACATCAGTCCAACTATAACCTCCACGGTACCCGTCATCGAGTTCAAACAGTCGCTGCGATACTCCGGCACCACTCAACGCCGCCAGGACTGCACGGGCCAGATCCTCGACATAGAGCAGGGAGAACCTGGCATTCCGGTCACCGATGACAGGGGCGACACCCCAGGCCATTGCCTTGAGCAATGGCATCATCTCCCGGTCTCCCGGCCCGTAGACGGCGGGAGGTCTGAAGATTACCCAGGAAGGATGATCAGGGTATCTGGTCAGGGATTCTTCCCCTCGCCGTTTGCTCAGGGCATAGGGCGAAAGATTGGGCTCCCGTGCCGCAAGAGAGGAAATCAGAATGAAACGGGTAATTTCATGGCTGGCAGCCAGCTGTGTCAATCGCAGGGTGCCGGTTGCATTGACCGCGTCGAAATCGCTCTGAACGACTCCCCGAACCCTCCCTGCGCAATGGACGATCGCATGCGCTCCCGTGACCAAGCATTCCAGACTTTGGGGGTCTTCCAGGCTACCGAAACAGGGTTCCAGAGGCACCGAGGGCAAACGCTTCTCCGATCCCGGCCTCACCAAAACACGAACCCGCCATCCAGACTCAACCAGATGGCGGGCAATCCAGCTACCGATGAAGCCAGTGGCGCCAGTCAGGGCGATGAGAGGTGGATCAGTTTCCACACCTCATACCGCCGCACGCCGCCCATTCGTTTCAGGCTGGGTGAAGTCGTGGCTGGCAATGTAGTTCTGCTGCGCCTTGGAGCGCGAGAGTTTACCCGAAGAGGTTCTTGGCAGGGTGTGCAAAGGAACCAGTTCTACGATGCAATCGATGCCGATCTCGGCCTGCACTCTGGAGCGTATCCTCTGCTTGAGATCGGCCCGCTTGGCTTCGTCATTCTCGCGGCACTGCACCACGAGTACAGTCAGATCGCTGCCATCGGGTCCGGGAACTCCAAAGGCCAAGGCATCCCCTGGACGTACTTCTGGCTGCTGATGAGCCAGATACTCGAGGTCCTGGGGCCAGATGTTGCGGCCATTGACGATAATCAGATCCTTTTCCCGACCGGTCAGGAAAATCCGGTTACCTACCAGATACCCCAGATCCCCGGTGTTGAGCCAACCGTCTTCCGACAACACCTGAGAAGTGATCTCCGGGTCCTCGAAATAACCCGACATAACGCTGGGTCCACGCAGATGGATAGTCCCAATCTGACGCTCGGGAACTTGCCGGCCTTCCGCGTCGAGCACCTTGAGTTCGAAGCCGGGAAGCAACTGGCCACAATCGACAAATTCATTGTAGCGTCCCTCTCCACCTGTCACAGGCACTGCCTGGCCTTCCAAGGCCAGCCGCTCCATGTCGACACGATCCACTTCCAACCTCTGCTCAAGGGGGGCAAAGGTGACGGCAAGGGAGCATTCTGCCATGCCGTAACAGGGTAGGAAGGCTTCTTCCCGGAAACCTGCAGGTGCCAATGCCTCGGCAAATCCACGCAAGGATTCGGTGCGGATCATTTCCGCTCCCACCCCGGCTACCCGCCAGGCGCTGAGGTCGAACTTGGCCGCTTCACCGGGCCGCAACCGCCGCATGCACAATTCATAACCGAAGGGAGGTCCAAAGGAGATCGTCGCCTTGTTCTTGGACATCAATGCCAACCATTGCCGTGGGCGCATGGCAAACTCCCGGGTGCCAAGATAGTCGGCTGAGACTTGAGATGCCACAGGGGTCAACATCAAACCCACCAACCCCATGTCATGGTAGAAAGGCAACCAGGAGACGGCACGGTCGCCTGGACGCAAACGCACTCCATGCTGGGCGATACCTGCCAGATTGTCCATCACTGTGGCCTGCCTGATCATGACCCCTCTGGGAAAACGAGTGCTTCCAGAGGTGTATTGCAGGTAGGCCAGCTCATCGGATTGCAGCGGTTTGAGTTCGAGGTTCGCTGGAGTAAGCCGCTCGAAGTCTTCAGGTGCGCCGAAATAGTCGATGTCCAGCCCATCAGCCGCCTCAGTCAAAAAACTCACGAAGCTTTCAGGAGCCATCGCAATGCTAGGGCGACAACTCTGTAGCATCGTGCGCAGTTGACGCACATAGGCCTGATGGCTTCCAAGGCTGAAAGGAATAGGCAGGGGGACCGGCACCAAACCAGCGTACTGACTGGCAAAGAAGAAACGGATGAAATCCGGAGTGGTCTCGGCAATCAGCGCTACGCGCGACTCCCGGGGCAGGTTCAGCCCTGCCAGTCGTTGCGCCAATACGATGGATTGCTCACGCAACTTCGCATAAGGCAGAACTTCGTACAGTTCACCTCTGCCATTGTAGAAATTGCAGCCCGTCTGACCCAGCGCAGCATAATCCAGCGCTTCTGCCAGGGTGGCAAAATCAGCACACCGCAATGGTATAGTGTTTTCAGTTGGCGTAGCTTGAGCACCCAAGAGCCTCTCTCCTTATAAATCCACAAAACTGGTAGGCATATGTTCAAACAACAGACACACCCGGAAATGCAACCTCACTTCCATTGAAACCTGCCGATAATCCCTATCTTTGTTGTTTTATCACTCGGCCAGCCAAAAGATCCCTTGATTTGCGGGCTGACACCACTGCTGGTACATGTCCAGCAGTGCCTCATGCAGCTTGCTGCTGCATCGAGGCGTCCCTGCCTCGATATTAACCCGGCTATGGATTTAGCTTGGTTAATAGTTGCTTTCGCGCGAAACCAAGGTATTCTATGACCGCAAAACATCATAGCATCTCCGCCAATTCGGACACAAGGTTAGGCCTCAAATCAAACCAACCCCGCACCCTGGCTCTGTTTCCTATACACAAGGATAGCGTGTTGCATAAAAACAAGCAACCGTATCTTTAAGGCAACGAAGCAACAAATAACCCAGAAATTTGAAAATACCCGTGCAATTATCCCTGACACTCACGCCAATCATCACTCCCAATGATCTCGACACCTTCATTGATGTTCCCTGGTCCATCTACCAGAATGATCCCAACTGGGTCCCACCACTGCGGCTGGAGCGGAAGATGCATCTGTCGCCCAAAAACCCTTACTTCTCCCACGCCCTCTGGCAAGGCTGGATCGCTCGTCGCAACGGCCACCCGGTGGGCCGCATCAGCGCCCAGATAGACCGGTTGTATTTACAATGTCATAAAAACCGAACCGGTTTCTTCGGACTATTGGAGGCCATCGACGACGACGAAGTATTTGCCGCCCTGCTCATTCAGGCGGAGAACTGGCTAAAGAACCATGGCATGGAAAACATTCAGGGGCCATTCAATCTCTCTATCAATCAAGAGTGTGGCTTATTGATGGAAGGCTTCGACCGACCTGCTGTCGTCATGATGCCCTACAATCCCCTTTTTTATGCCAGGCAAGTAGAGTCACACGGCTATACACCTGCCAAGGACCTGTTGGCCTACCTGCTCGATGCTGAGATTCCCCCTCCCAAAGCCGCCCGCAATCTCGCCGCCAAGGCAGCGCAAGAACTCCACGTCCGCCCCTTGAACCGCAAACATCTGCAACAGGAATTCGAGACGCTGCGGAAAATTTTCAATGATGCCTGGTCACAAAACTGGGGCTTCGTTCCTTTCACCCACGAGGAGTTCGCTGAGATGGCCAAAACACTGAGTTATGTCATCCAGGATGATTTCGTACAAATCGCCGAACATCATGGGGAAGCAGTAGGCATGATCATCGCGGTCCCCGATCTGAACCAACTTCTGATCGACCTGAAGGGCCGACTCCTGCCTTTCAACTGGATCAAGCTATTGTGGCGTTGGAAGCATGCCTATCCTGAGTCTGGCAGGGTGATCCTCATGGGAATCCGCAGCCAGTATAAAGACAGCCTGATTGGGGCGGCGATCGCCTACCTTCTCATCGAAGCACTACGCAAACCTGTTCTGGAGAGGGGCATGCGTCAGATGGAACTGTCCTGGATCCTGGAGGACAACGAACGAATTCGCGGCGTCATCGAAAGCCTCGGGGCCCGTTGTTACAAACGCTATCGGATCTACCAGAAGGAATTGAGATGAAATTCGCCACGATTGTGCTTGCCGCAGACCGTGAGGGGAACAATCCGGTCGCCAAGGCAGCCGGTGTACCCTGTAAAAGCCTGACACCATTGGGCGGTAAACCCATGCTGCAAAGAGTTCTGGACGCCCTCGACAACTGTCCTTTGGTGGAAAGAATTATTCAGTGCGGCCCCTGCGAGGACATCTGGCAGACACACCCAGGGCTTGGACCTGTCAACCATCCATTGGAGTGGATTCCCCCTGCCGATTCCCCCAGTCTCAGCGCCTGGAATGCGATCGAAAGTATCGAGCAGAAAGTCCCGGTACTGTTGACCACCGCCGATATTGCCTTCCCCAATCCCGCCATCTTTGCCGATTTTTGCCAGCGTGCCGCCCTCAGCGGGTGTGACGTAGCCGTGGGACTGATACCCTATCAAAAGGTTACCGACCGTTTTCCCGGTGTCAGGCGGACCCCTTTGAAGTTCGCCGATGGTCCTTTCTG
>CAYUPV010000209.1:0-4819 GCA_964445885.1 uncultured Methylococcales bacterium | reverse complement strand
AAGATGTCGTGCATGTTCAGCGATGCCTGGGTCTGGTTGGCGTATTCCAATACCGTCAGGTCGAACACCGTGACCGCCGCCAGACCACCACCCAGGATCCCCACGAGGTCGGAGTACAGGGTCAGCAGCGGCACCATCAGGATCAGTGCCAGCATCCGGGGGATGACAAGAAACTCAATGGCCGACAGTCCCAGGGTCTTGAGTGCGTCGATCTCCTCGTTCACCTGCATGGTGCCCAACTGCGCCGCGTAAGCCGATCCTGTCCGTCCCGCCATGATCACTGCGGTCATCATGGCGCCCATCTCACGTACCGTACCGATGCCCACCAGGTTGGCGACATAGACCTGGGCGCCGAACATCTCCAACTGGAGGGCGCCCACATAGGCCAGGATCAATCCCACCAGCAACGAGATCAGAGTCACAATGGGCAGGGCGTCAGGACCGCATTCCTGGACCAGCAGCCAAAGATCGCGTTTCTGGTAACGGGCCTGTCCTTTGAAGAAATGCGTCGCTGCCAGCGTGGCCTCACCGATGAAACAGACGAAATCATAGGCTTCACGGAATATATCCAGGGTCTGGAGACCGATCCGCTCCAACCAGCCGGTTTCTTCTTCGAGGTGTTCGGTGGTGGTGGGGGAGACCGCTGTGGCCAGACTGAGGAGTCGCCGCACTCCTTCAGGAAGGGCGGCACAGTCCATTTCGACGTGGTGCTGACGGCAATGGTCGCGCAATTGGTACAGGAACAGTAGCAAGGCACTGTCCCAGTGGCCGATGCCGTGGTCCTCCACCCGGATCTGGTGGGCTGGGTGCTGCTGTAACGCAAGTACGATCTCACCCATCCCGGGACGATCGGGGGTAGCGATGAGCCAGTCACCTCCCAGACAGACAGTCAGTCGTTTGCCTTCCCGGCGCAAGGCCAGGCGCGCTGTGGTGGCGGATTCTGTCATGGCAGGGAACTGTGATGGGAGATCGTTGTATTATTAAATGACAAGTTATCTTACAGGAGGCACCGATGACCCACAATATGCGTGCCATGGTACTGGAGCGTCCAGGCGAGCGGTTGCATTGGTTGGAGATACCGGTTCCCAAACCAGCGGCAGGGCAGCTACTGTTGCGTGTCAGGGCCTGTGGCGTGTGCCGTACCGATCTGCATCTGGTGGACGGGGAGCTTCCCGCCCCCAGACTGCCGGTCATTCCCGGCCATGAGATTGTGGGCGAGGTGGTGGTGTTGGGGGAAGGTGACGATCGATTTCATCCTGGACAAAGGGTTGGAGTGCCTTGGTTGGGCCACACTTGCGGCAGGTGTCGATACTGCGAGATGAAACGGGAGAATCTCTGCGATCATCCTGGTTTCACCGGTTATACCCTGGATGGGGGTTACGCCGAGTATGCGGTGGCAGATGCCCGCTACTGTTTCCCTCTGCCGGAAAACTACGACGATGTACATGCGGCTCCACTGCTGTGTGCCGGGCTGATCGGTTACCGTTCCTATGCCCTGGCAGAAGATGCCGAAATCCTGGGACTCTATGGATTCGGGGCCGCGGCGCATATTATCGCCCAGGTGGCGATCGGGCAGGGCAGGCAGGTCTATGCCTTCACCCGTCCGGGCGACACGGCGGCCCAGGACTTTGCCCTTGCCCTGGGGGCCCGGTGGGTCGGTGACAGTTCTGCGACACCGCCGGTGGAACTCGATGCCGCGATCATCTATGCCCCGGTGGGGGCTTTGGTGCCCCTGGCCCTGAAATCGGTGCGCAAGGGTGGCCGGGTGATCTGTGCCGGAATCCATATGAGCGATATCCCTTCTTTCCCCTATAGCATCCTGTGGGGAGAACGCAGCATTTGTTCGGTGGCCAATCTGACCCGTCAGGACGGGGAAGCGTTTCTTGCCATCGCCGCCAAAATGCAAATTCATACCGATGTCCATCCCTATCCCCTGGAACAAGCCAATCGTGCACTCGATGATCTTCGCCACGGCACTTTCCAGGGGGCGGCGGTACTGGTGCCATGAGATGATGCGTTGCCTGATATTCTGGCTGATTGCGCCGGCATTGTGGGCCGCTTCCGACGTCATTGTGGAGACGGATCTTGCTGCTGACCTGTCTGCCGGGTTGCGACAGGGAAGCGTGCTAAGACTGGAATCGTCCGGTCGGTCTTTTGTGGCCATTTTCGACCGGTCCCATACGGCCGAAACCCGGGGAGTGGCCATACTGCTGCCAGAGGCGGGCCTCAGGGCCGATGCCGGCATCATGAAAGCGCTGCGCAAGGTGTTGCCCGATCACGGCTGGAATACTTTGAGCGTGCAGTTGCCGGTACTGGAAACCGAAGCGACAGGGGATGAATATCTCACTTTGTTACCGGATTCCAGGCGTCGTATCGGTGCCGCTGTGGGACGAATGAAAGCGGAGGGAATGACGCATATAGCTCTGATTGGCCATGGCCTGGGTGCCTTGGCGGCGTTGAGTTACATTGGCCTCGACGATGATGATTCCATCCAGGCATTGGTATTGCTGAGCCCCTGGTGGCCAAGGCAGAAGGACGAGTCGTTGGCCAGCTGGCTGGCCGGAGTGAGTATCCCGGTGCTGGATATCCGGGCTGAGCGCGATCAACCGAGGATTCTGGCCACGGCCGACGATCGTCAACTGTTGTTGAAAGGCCGTATCGGTGACCGCCACTGGCGTATCTCAGGGGTGGGTCATCATTACCGGGGACGGGAAGAAGCCTTGGCAAAACGGATCTATGGATGGTTGCAGGCAGTGGCACCGGGTAAGGAGGTAGCACGATGAATGAAGAAGAGGAGTTGTTCCAGGCGGCGATGTCAGGGATCAGGCCACTGTCTACCGACAAAGTTCCGGTGACCAAAAAGGTTCACAAGACCCCGGGCCAAGCCTACCGCCGCGAAGCCGCCCAAAGAGTGCTCGATGACGAGAACTTTCTGCCCACCACCTTCATAGAGCCGTTGCCCCCCTATTCTATCTTGGAATATCAGCGTCCAGGGGTGCAGACAGGGGTGTTCCGCAAGCTGAAACGGGGTGAGTATCCGGTCGAGGCCTTATTGGACCTGCATCACAACACGGTGGTCCAGGCCCGCAGTGAGGTGTATCACTTCATCCACGAATGCCTGAGAGAGTCGGTGCGCTGCGCCTTGATCATCCACGGCAAGGGTGGGCGGGGCAATGAGACCCTGGAGCGGCAAGGGTTGCTCAAAAGCTGCTTGTTCCGCTGGCTGCCTATGTTGCCTGAAGTGCTGGCCTTCCACAGTGCCCAAAAACATCATGGTGGTGTGGGGGCGCTGTATATCCTGCTGAAAAAGGGTGAGCTGGAGAAAGAACGGAATCGGCGCCGTTATCAGCTGGCGGAAAGATGACTGGTTTAGAATCCCCCCCTGGCCCTCCCTTTTCAAAGGGGGGATTTAGATGAGTACCCTTTTCCTCTGCGGACAAGACTATTCAACCTCGCCCTTTGGCAAAGGGGGATTGAGGGGGATTTCATCCTGTTAATGAATCAGGTTGGAGCAAAGAAGCGTGCTCACAAATGACCGGGGTCGCAATGAACAGATTCAGGCTCGGGCAAATTTCTTTCCTCTGTGGTGGGTAAATGGCTGAAGCGGAAGTTTTGACGAGGCTGGCCTCACGGTTTTCCCTTCCCGGTAGATTGCAAACCATCACCCCGCTGGGAGAAGGTCTCATCAACGAGACCTGGCTGGTCACCACCGATCAGAGCCGGGCGGTACTGCAAAGGATCAACACTTCGGTGTTTCCCCATCCCCAGTGGAACATGGCCAATTTGCGCCGGGTGGTGAACCATCTGGCCGGGAAAACCGACCTGACATTGCACCTGCCTTCTCCGATACCCTCATGTGCCGGGACTGACTGGGCCGAAAGCAATGGTCAGTTCTGGCGAATGCTGGAATTCATCGAGGGCATGACGCTGAAGCGGATCGATAGCCTGGAGCGTGCCAAAGCGCTGGGCTGGAGTCTGGGGCGCTTGCATCGCCTTTTGGCGGATCTGGATCCGGCCGGTTTCCATGATACCCTGCCGGGGTTTCACGTCACCCGGAGGTACCTGAGAGAGTTCGACTGCGCCATTGCCGCTTGGCGTGGGCGCATCGATTCGGATCTCGGCTTTGCTTTGGACTTCATAGCGCAACATCGCGACAGGGCCGGAGTATTGGAATCGTCCCGATTGCCACTTCGAGTCGTGCATGGGGATCCCAAGCTCGACAACGTGGTGTTCGATGCCAGGGATGGCCGCCCTTTGGCATGGCTGGACCTGGATACTCTCAAGCCGGGCAGCGTTTTGTATGATATCGGCGATTGTGTGCGTTCGGCCTGTGGGCAGGAGGGGCGCTTCGACCTCGACAGGGCGGAGGCAGTGTTCGCGGGCTGGTTCGAGGAGGCAGTAAGATTTCTGACCGCCTCAGAAGTCGGCCAGGTCACCAATGCTGTCTGGCTGCTTCCTTTCGAACTGGGACTGAGGTTCCTGAGCGATTATCTGGCCGGAAACCGATATTTCAGGGTGGAACATCCACGGCAGAATCTTCAACGGGCTCTGGACCAGTTGTTCCTGGCCCAGGATATTGATCAGCAAAGTATCCGCTTGGAACGGATGTGGAAAGCGATCAGCGCAGCGCCTGGAAGATGAGGGAGCGGGCTCTGGAGATCAGCAGTGCCAGCTGATTGTATTCCCGACAGTCGGTATTGATCTCATCCAGTTTTTCCAGCGCCAGGCAGACGATTTTTTCCGTGATTCCGGGGCAATACTCTTCGATTTCCATCAGGTTCGAATACGGCAGCGCATAGACCAGGCGGGCAATGTGGTT
>CAYUPV010000208.1:0-4827 GCA_964445885.1 uncultured Methylococcales bacterium | reverse complement strand
GGTGGACAAGAGGTATTACCGTCTCTTGAGGCTCACGGGTTTTCCCGTAAAACCGCGGCCTGACCGGCGACATCGGTGGTGAACCAGTGGTCGCATCACCGGTCTACAAACAGCATTTCAGCCTCAGAACAGGCCGCTGCATCGAGGACGAGAACATAGCAGTCCCCGTCTACCCAGTCCGGATAGTCGATGGCCGTATCCAGATCCAGTTACCAGAGCAGGGAGACGAGACATGAGTTCCTATCCTTACTACATCGCCGACGCCTTCACGCGCCAGCCTTTCAGCGGTGCCCAGATCGGTGTCTTTGCCGAAACCGACGGGCTGGATGACCTGCAAATGCTACAACTGGCCGGGGAACTTAACCTGCCCCAGACCATCTTCCTGCAGCCCGGCGGCGAGGAAGCCACCTATCGGGCACGTATCTTCAACCCACGGCGGGAGATGAACTTCGCTGCCCAGGCCGTCGTCGCCGCGGGCTACATCCTGGAGCAAACCGGCGCCGTTGCCACCGATTCGCCCAGCACCACGCTGACCATGACCACCCGCCGCGGGGTGTTACCAATCCACTTCATCCGCGAGGACGGACAGCTTCGCCTGGTCACTTTCTCCATGACCGTCGAACCCATCGTCGACCTGTTCACACCCCCGGCAGAGGAACTGGCAAGGATTCTTGGAGTGCAATCTGTGAAGATCGAAACCGAACGCTTCACCCCCCGGATCGCTTCCTGTGGCCGACCGTTTTTGATCATTCCCTTGAAGGACAGTGAAGCAGTACGCCGCGCCCGTTTCGACTTCAAGACTTGGGCAGAATCCACTGCCCCTGCCACTGCCGCACAGGAAATCCTACTGTTCAGCTCCCGCACCCACCGTCCGGAAGTGGACTTCCATTGCCGCCTGGTCGGTCCCGAAATCGGCCCACAGGAAGACCCACCGGTGGGAGCTTCGATGCCGGCTTTCTGCGGTTACCTGTGCTCCCATCCTCACATCCGCAAGGGCACCTATGTGTTCACGGTCGAACGCGGCGCTGAAGGCAGTCGCCGTAGCCTGCTCAATCTGGAGATGGACCACAAGGCCAGTGATCGCCTCAAACTTCGCATCGGCGGCGAGGCGGTGGTGGTGGCGGAGGGCCAGATTCACACCATTTGATCGCTCTGAGGAAAACATTGAAGAACTTCGCGACCCTCCAGGAGTCCACATTGAGGTATCGAACATCAACCGGATGTACAATTCATGCGCCCCCTGTCGAACCCTTCGGTGCCGGAATTGAACCCACCCCAAGAGGCCGTCACAGACACGCTCAAATCCCTGCACGTCGATGATGCCACTCTGCAGGCAGCCATTCTCGTTGATGCCGGCGCTGACAATGATCACAGGGAATCCACCAACCTGATAACAGCCTGGGTGGAAAGAGTTCAGCAAATCGAGCAACTCACCTGCCCCCAGGAAATCCTGGACAATCCCCCCCAGCTGGAAATGTGGCGACGCTTGATCCTGGCCCTGGCCAACGACATCCACCCCTTGCTCATCGTCCTGGCACGACAACTTGAAACCTTGAGGATCTCCCTGAGGGACACAGGCCAGGAGGCAATCGGGCTGGCTCGCGAATCCCTTGGAATCCATGCCCCTTTGGCGAGCCGACTGGGAGTCCACCGACTCAAATGGGAACTGGAGGATTTGTCCTTCCGTTGCCTGGAACCTACCACCTATCGCCATCTGGCCAGCCAGCTGACAGACACCCGCCGGGCCAGGGAGTCCTATGTGGCTGCTTTCATCGAACGTCTTCAGTCTACCCTGACCGAGGCCTGCATCCAGGCGCGGGTACAGGGAAGGCCCAAGCACCTCTACAGCATCTGGAGGAAGATGCAGCGCAAACGGGTAGATCTGCATGGCCTGTTCGATCTCAACGCGGTGCGGGTACTGGTCGACGACATACCCGCCTGTTACCAGGTCCTGGCCCTGGTGCACGATCTTTGGGAACCCATCCCCGAGGAATACGACGATTACATCGCCAGACCCAAGGGAAATGGATACCAGTCCCTCCACACGGTGGTCCATGGACCACAGGGCCTGCCCGTTGAGATCCAGATCCGTACCGAAGCCATGCACACCCTGGCGGAATATGGAATGGCGGCCCACTGGCGCTACAAGGAGGGTAGCAGCTGTGACCCGGCGCTGGAGAGGACGGTCCAGGCTCTGCGTCGCTCCCTCGAAGCCGTCGCCGCGAATCACGACTGGTTCGCCGGGCAGATCTTTGTCCTGACGCCCCGCCATCAAGTGATACGACTACCACAGGGAGCCACCCCGGTGGACTTCGCTTACGCCATTCACACTGTGGTCGGCCACCGCTGCCGCGGCGCCCGGGTCGACGGTCGCATCGTACCGTTAAACTACCCCCTCCAGACCGGCCAGCAGGTGGAGATACTGACCAGCAATCACGGTGTACCCAACCGGGACTGGCTCGGACAGGTCCGCAGCGACCATGCCCGTCAGCGTATCCGTCAGTGGTTCAGGCAGAAGGAGGCGGAGGGCCACCACCGCCTCGGTCGCCAGCGCCTGGAAAAGGAAGCCCAGCGGCTGGGTCTAAACGAGATCGGCTGGCCCCTCCTGCTGCGGCATTTCCGCTTGCACCAACCAGAGGAAGTCTGGCTTGCCATCGGCCGGGGGCAAATTACACCAGGCCAGCTGGTAACGGCCCTGAGAACCATCACCTCTCCTCCCAGTCACTCTGCGGGGCACGCAAAACCACCACCTGCAACAGACCCATCTCAGCCCGACACAACCCTCCGGGTTCATGGGGAACGCAACCTGCTGACCCATCTGGCCAAGTGTTGCCACCCCACCCCTGGAGACGAAGTGATCGGTTATCTCACCATTCACCACCGCATCACCGTCCACAAAAACGACTGTCCCAACATTCGTAATCTGCCTGAGAAGCGCCGCGCTCGGCTGGTGGAAGCAGTGTGGGAGTAACTGGCTGCCACCGGGTGACTGCACATTCCGATCGCCCACCTTCACCCCAGCCCTGGCTGCAAACTTTGTATCTGGTCCTGTTTATCGGCGTGGCGGTCGTCATGACGGCGGTACCGGGCTTGCCTATCCATGTCAGTTTTGCCTATCAGTGATAGGATAGTTATGTGCTTGCGCCCCTGGCTTTATTGGAAGGGCGTAAAAGCTAAACGAACGACAGTCCAATCCTGTCACCGCTGCTCGCCTTTCTCAGCTGCCATGCCTATCAAGCGCACTATATTCATCCTTGATTCCCAAAAATCCGCACCATTAAGGTGCGATATGACCAGGCATCACACCTCGGACTTTGTTTTTTTTTGGCATTATCCTTGCTTTATATGTTGTATCTGCTTTTATTGAAAAATACCCCAGGGTCACATTCATGAGTCATTTCCTCGATCGTCTAAGATTCTTCAAGAAGAACAAGGAAACTTTCGCCGGCGGCCACGGCGTGGTCACGGGCGAAGACCGCCAGTGGGAGGATGCTTACCGCAATCGCTGGCGCTTCGACAAGGTGGTACGCTCCACCCACGGGGTCAACTGCACCGGCGGCTGTTCCTGGAACATCCACGTCAAGAACGGCCTGGTGGCGTTCGAGATCCAGGCCACCGACTACCCGCGCACCCGTCCGGACCTGCCCAACCACGAACCCCGCGGCTGCCAGCGCGGCGCCAGCTATTCCTGGTATCTCTACAGCCCCCATCGGGTCAAGTATCCCTTGATTCGCGGCCGCCTGCTGGATCTCTACCGGACCGAGCGTCACAGCGGCAAGAACCCGGTGGAAGCCTGGGCATCGATCCAGGCCGACGCCGACAAGCGCAAGCAGTACACCGACGTCCGTGGTCTCGGCGGCTTCGTACGTGGATCCTGGAACGAGATGGTGGAAATCATCGCCGCCGCCAACATCTATACCATCAAAAAATGGGGCCCGGACCGTATCGCCGGCTTCTCGCCGATCCCGGCCATGTCGATGATCTCCTACGCCGCCGGCAGCCGCTATCTGTCGCTGATCGGCGGAGCCTGCCTGTCGTTCTACGACTGGTACTGCGACCTGCCGCCCTCGTCGCCGCAGGTGTGGGGCGAGCAGACCGATGTGCCGGAAGCGGCGGACTGGTACAACTCGGGTTACATCATCGTCTGCGGCGCCAATCTGCCCATGACCCGCACCCCGGACGCCCACTTCTATTCCGAGGTGCGTTACAAGGGCACCAAAGTGGTCGCTATCGCTCCTGACTACGCCGAATACGTCAAGTTCGCCGATCTGTGGATGCCCGCCAAACAGGGCACCGACTCGGCGGTGTTCCTGGCGATGACCCACGTGGTGTTGAAGGAATTCTTCGTCGACAAGCCCATCCCTTATTTTCTAGACTACGTGCGCACCTACACCGATATGCCGATGCTGGTGCGCCTCGACGATCGCGGCGACGCTTATGTACCGGGCCGCTTCCTGCGTGCCTCTGATTTCGACGACTCGCTGGGTCAGGACAACAACCCGGAATGGAAGACGGTGGTAGTGGACGAAAACAGCGGCAATATCGTCGCCCCCACCGGCTCCATCGGCTTCCGCTGGGGCGAGGAAGGCAAATGGCACCTGGAACCGAAGGACGGCGCCACCGGTGAGGGTATCACTCCGCAACTGAGCCTGGTGGGCAATCCCGACGAGGTGGTCGAGGTGCACTTTCCGGATTTCTCCCCTCTCCCTGACCCTCCCCCCGCTAACGGGGGGAGGGAAACAGAACAATCCTCTCCCCCCTCTGGGGGGAGGGCTAGGGAGGGGGGGACCAGCGCGCGCACCTGGCCGGCGCGCTGACTCACCCCGC
>CAYUPV010000207.1:0-4875 GCA_964445885.1 uncultured Methylococcales bacterium | reverse complement strand
GTGCCTTCCCGTAATTTGGGCGTGAACTCGGAGCCGAGGAACGGGAACACCCCCGCGCCAATGACCAACAGCCCCAGCGACAGGACGATGGCGGCCTTGCGGTGATGGACGAACCAGGTCACCCAGGGGTGATAGAGAGCAAGCAGTTTTCGAACCAGCCAGACTTCCTCGGTCTGTGAAGATGGTCCGGATAGACGAGATTCCCCGGTACCGCCGCCCTCCGGTTTTCGCCTCAACAATAGGTTGCTGATGGCCGGCGCTGCCATCAGGGCGTAGATCAGTGAACCCAGCATCGCCAGGGCGACGGTGTAGGCCAGCGGCCGGAAGGTCTTGCCCTCCACCCCCTGCAGGGTGAACAGAGGCAGGAACACCAGGATGATGATGGCAATGGCAAACACGATCGGCCGGCCGACTTCCATGCAGGCCCGACGCACCACGTTCCAGCGTGGTTCGGCCGGCGGGGAATCGGCCAGGTGGCGGTCGACGTTCTCGACGATGACGATGGTTCCGTCCACCATCATACCGATGGCGATCGCCAGCCCCCCAAGAGACATCAGGTTGGCCGACATCCCCAGCCAACCCATGGCGATGAAGGCAAACAGCACCGAGAAGGGAATCGCCACCGCCACCACGATACTGGGACGGAAACCTCCCATGAAGGCCAGCAACACCAAGGCCACCAGTATGACTCCCTGTACCAGAGCCGAAGTCACGGTAGAGACGGAAGCCTCGACGATATCCTTTTGCTGATAATAAGGATTGATCCGCACCCCTTGTGGCAGAGCCCGGTTGATTGCTGCAATTTTCTTTTCCACCCGTTCGATCACGGTGGAGGCATTGGTGCCATAGAGCTTGACCACCATTCCGGCGACGACCTCCCCTTCGCCATTGCGGGTCTGAAGGCCATAACGGATTGCCCCTCCAATTCGCAGCTCGCCGAGCTGGCGTAGATAAACCGGGCGGCCGTCGACGGTCTTGACCACGATGTTGCCCAGGTCGTCGAGCCCTTTGGCCAGACCCACCGAGCGCACGATCAGCTGTTCGGCATTACGCACCAGGTATTGGGCGCCGACGTTGAGATTATTGGCCTCGATGCGGTGGACGACCTCGGCCAGGGTCAGGTCGTAGCGCAGCAATGCATCGGGATCGATGACCACCTGGAACTGCTTCTCGAAACCGCCGATGCCCAGTACCTCGGTGACTCCAGGCACGGTCTGGAGATTGAACTTGACGATCCAGTCCTGCATTGTCCGCAGTTCCTCCAGCGAGTAGCGGCCGGTCGTATCCTCCAGGTAATAGAACAAGACCAGTCCCATGCCCGTGGAGATAGGGCCCATCTGCGGATTGCCGAAGCCCGGCGGAATTTCCTGGCGAGCCTCCTGGAGGCGTTCGTTGACCAGTTGCCGGGCGAAGTAAATATCCATGTCATCGGTGAAATAGATGTTCACCACCGACAGGCCGAAATTGGACACCGAGCGGATCTTCTCGATTCCCGGGAGCCCGGTCATGGCGGCCTCCAGGGGATAGGTGACATACATCTCGATCTCGTTCGGTGCCAGTCCATCGGTGACTGTAAAGACCTGGACCAGGTTGGGGGATACATCCGGGAAAGCGTCCACCGGAAGCTGCCGGTAACTGTGATAGCCGGCGGCGCATACACCAACGAGCAGCATCAGCACCAGCAGCCGGTTGCGCAGGGAAAATTCAATGAGTCTGTCGATCATGCCCGTCCCCTCAATGATGATGGCCCGATTCCATGGAACCCTTGCCCAACTCGGATTTCAGCAGGAAGGCGCCCTTGGCGATGAATTTTTCCCCGGGATCGAGACCGGCCAGGACCTCTACCTGAAGGTGTCCGCGTCGGCCGAGCCGCACCGGTCGGGGCTCAAAATGGTCCTCCTCTTCCTGGACAAAAACGACGTTCCTGCCTTCCAGTTCCACCGGAGCGCTGACAGGTATCACCACCCTTGCGTCTTCCTCCGCCACCGTTACCTCAGCGCTGACGAACATGCCGGGGCGCCAGCGCTGGTCGGAATTGTCCATGATCACCCGTGCCAGAGCACTGCGCGCGCGTTCGTCCAATATCGGACTGACATAATCGATCTGCCCCTCGGCAGGTTCGATGCCGTAGCCGGCATCCACCAACACCGGCAGGTTGGCATGGATCCGTGCCAGGTCCTTCTGGTAGACGGTCAATTGCACCCAGACCCGGCTCAGATCGGCCAGGACGAATGCGGTCCGATCGGATTGAAGGAATTCACCCAGTGCAGCGTGTTTCTCGATCACCTGACCGGAGGCGGGTGCATACAATTCGTATCTGGTCAGATCCGAATCCTCCTTATGTTTGAGTGCCGTAGCGATTTCTACGGGTTTCAGCCCCAGGGCCAACAGACGGTGGCGGGCGGCATCCAGTTCCACTTCTGCGGCTATCCGGGCCTGTTGGGTCTCCAGATACACCCGCTTTGAGGTGATTCCCTTGCGGAACAATTGCCGTTCCCTCGCCAGATTGGCATCGGCCAGATCCAGCCTGCTCTTGGCAATCAAAAGTACCGCCTTGGCCTTGGCCAGTTCCCGGCTGGCGAGGATGGCAAGCAGTTCATCCGCCCGCACCCTGTCGCCAACTTCCTTGAAGGTTTTACGCACGATGCCGCTGACCTGAGGTACCACGTGATAGAGGCGGTCAGGGGCGATCATCACCTCACCGGTCAAGTGGATGTCGATAGCAAGCCTGCCAGGGCCTGCGGTGGCCAGCTCGATCCCAAATTCCTTCAATACCTGAGGACTGAGCTTCAGCTCCTTCTCGTGATCGTGATGGTTTTCCTCGGCGATTGCCCGGGGCCAGGGCAGGAGCAGAAAACAAAACAACAATATCCACAATGGCATCCTCATGATTGCTCCTCTTGTTCGAAAGGTGATTGATCAGACTCCAGGGTACCTCCCACCAGGCGCTCCACTGCCGCTCTCCACAGGTGCAAAGCAGCCAAAGCATCCACCTGTTGGCGGCGGGCAGAGAACAGCGTGCGTTGGGCGTCGATCAAGTCCAGCACACCCACCTTGCCCAGCCGATAAGCCTCACGAACGGCGTTGAAAGCAGCCTCGGCGCTGGGTAAAACCTCATCACGCAAAACTTCGGCAGCGATCCTGGCTCGTTGTAACTGCTGATAGGTGGCCACCAGCTGGCGGCGGGCTTCCACCATATTTGCCCGGCGCAGATATATGGCCTGGTTGACGCCTGCCGTGGCCTCATCTACGCGGGTTTGCTGATTATTGAAAATGAACAGGGGGAGCTGAAATACCGCCACCGCTGCGACATCCACGTTCTCGGCATATTGGCGAATTCCGGCGCGCACGGTGAGGTCGGGAATCGTTTGCGCCTTCGCCATTTCCAGCATGCGATGCCGGCGGGCCATTTCCGCCGCCCAGCGGCTAACGTCGGGATTCCGTTGCAGGTGGTTGACCAACTCTGAAAGAGCGGGTAGAGAGAAGGTTTCGTTGAGGTCGCCTGTGACCCGTTCGAAATGCGGCTCATAATCACCCCAGACAGCCGCCAGACGTTGACGGGCAGCCACCAGCGACTGCTTGGCCTGGCTGGCCTGGAGGTGCGCCCGGGCCAGTTCCACCCGGGATTTATAGACTTCCAGATGTGAGACTTCTCCGGCCTCGACCCGAGCGCTGACGGTTTCATGGAGCTTTTGGGCCAGATCCAACGTCTGACGGGCCAATTCAACCCGCGCCTGATCTGCCAGCACCTGGATAAAGGCCTGCATGGTGGTCATGGCCACCTGCAACCGTTCAGCCTCGTAGTCCCAGATGGTCAGATCACGTTCCGTACCGGCAAGACGACGGCGTTTCATCCGCTTGCCTCCCAGTTCGATCAACTGACTGAGCATCAGGGTCGTTTCAGCGACGTTGTAGCCACGATGATTACCGTTGCCGCCGAAATCCTCCAGGGAGACCCTGAGCTTGGGATTGGGTAACAGGCCAACGCGGTGCGCACGGGCATCGTGGGCGCGAATTTTCCAGCTGGCGGCATTGAGCCCAGGGTTGTGACGAAGGCTCAGGGACAAAGCTTCCCATAAAGTCAGCCTGGCGGGAACGTGTGGTGTGGCGATGTCTCCCACCACCGGTGGTGGTTTTGGCACAGGGTAATCCTTGCCCCATCCAGACTGACCCCAGAGGACCAGCAAAGACAGGGTAAACCCCGACAGGCAATTTTTCAGTTCCAGGCGCTTAAAAAGGCGACCCGGACTTCCTCGCATGGAGGAATGCATAGGCGTTCTCCTCATTTCTTTGGCAACGGGAACCGGATGAACCCAGTTTCCACGCGCAAAAGGTGGGAAACCGGCTCAATCCGTTATGGGAAAGTTGCCTTAGACGATGGGAGGACGAAGGGAAGGGGAGTGAGTGAGCGGAGAGCTGGCGAAGGAATAAGGGGGAAAGTATTCAGAAGGGGGTGGAAGAAATGTCGGAATGAAATTGCCTGGAAATGCCATGGCGCCGATGTGGCCGCCATGATCGTAACTGCAGAAATGGCAACCGTCGCTGTCGTCCCCAGCCTGGGAAGCGAGATCCTGAATACCGGCGGCGGCGTCATCGGCCTGGATGGAGAACACCGGATGCGGATTGTGGCCATCGTCAGCGTAGAGCACATGGATGTCCGTTACCATCCAGGTGGACATCCACAGGATCATCAGGATCAGCAGGGGAGATAGGAACCGTTTCATGTTTTCATGATAGCACTATCCGGATTTTTTCCAAACGGGTCACCTATTTTCAGCACAACTTGACCTGGAGTTGGCTCCAGGTGATAGGGTAAGGGTAGTTACCGTGAAAGTTACATTTGGGCAGGGAGCAGGGTATTGGTTTTCGGGACGC
>CAYUPV010000206.1:0-4922 GCA_964445885.1 uncultured Methylococcales bacterium | reverse complement strand
CGGCGGCCGGTTCGCCGCCACCCATCCCACTCTTTGCCATAATTGCCTGCGGACTGCCAGGGCTTTCAGGTGGTAACCCACGGTGATCGGTTGGATGGCACTGTGCGAAGGAGAGACTGGCAAACCCAGGGAAACGGCACCACTGCGAAAACGCCGGATCAGAACCTGCAAATGATCCCGCCGCCAGCCTTCTTCCCGCAGTAAGTGCAGCCCCGCCCGGCACGCTTCGACCACCGCTGGTGGCAGTGCCGTGGTGAAGACATACGTGCGGGCATGTTGGATCAGGGTTTCGACCAAGGCCTCAGAGCCGGCCACGAAAGCCCCGAAGACACCCAACGCCTTGCCCAAGGTGGCCATGTAAACGGGAACGTCGTCCTGATCCAGCCCCAAACACTCCAACGTACCGCCCCCCCGCTGGCCCAACACCCCGAAGCCATGCGCATCGTCAGCATACAACCAGGACCCCTGACGCTCGGCGAGACCAGCCAGAGCCTCCAATGGCGCCAGATCCCCATCCATACTGAACACCGCATCCGTGGCGATCACTGGGACCCGATCATGGTTATCCAGCCACTGCGACAATGCCTCGACATCGCTGTGAGGATAGCGTTTGAGGCGGGCTCCCGCCAGCCGTGCGCCATCGATCAGCGAAGCATGGTTGAGGCGGTCTTCGGCCACCCAGTCCTTTTGCCCGCACAGGGCCGTCAATACGCCCAGGTTAGCCTGATAACCGGTGGAGAATAACAACGCACGTTCGCGCCCGGTAAAACCGGCCAGCTCCTCCTCCAGGGCATGATGGGGCGTCATATGTCCGCAGACCAGATGAGAGGCGCCACTGCCCACACCGTAACGGGCAGCGCCCCTCTGCATGGCCTCGATCATCAACGGATGTGAAGCCAGGCCCAGATAGTCGTTGCTGCAGAAATTGATGACCTGCCGGCCGGCGATGGTCACCTCCACTCCTTGCGGACTCTCCAGCACCACGCGACGGCGATAAAGGCCCTCGGCCTGCCTTCGCTGCAGAGCCTGTTCCAGATCAGTGAGCATCGGGGCTGCTGACACGCATCCCCAGCCGTTCGAACAAACGTCGATCAGCATCCGCCTCGGGATTGGCGGTGGTCAACAGTTTTTCTCCGTAGAACACCGAATTCGCCCCGGCCAGAAAACACAACGCCTGCATCTGATCGCTCATGGCGGTTCGTCCCGCCGACAGGCGCACCCTCGATGCCGGCATGAGAATCCTGGCCACGGCGATGGTGCGTACGAATTCGAACGGGTCCAGGGTCTCGGTACCGTGTAACGGGGTACCTTCCACCTGGACCAGCAAGTTGATGGGAACACTTTCCGGATGCATGGAAAGATTGGCCAGCTCCTGCAACAGTCCGGCACGATCGGCACGATCCTCCCCCATTCCGACGATCCCACCACAGCAGACGGCAATACCGGCGTCACGTACATGCCGAAGCGTGTCGAGACGATCCTGATAGGTTCGGGTGCTGATGATTTGCGGATAGTATTCTGGCGAGGTATCCAGATTGTGATTGTAATAGTCGAGCCCGGCCACCTTCAAACGCTGGGCTTGTGAGTCCGTGAGCATTCCCAGGGTCATGCAGGTTTCCAACCCCAGCGCCTTGACCGCACTGATCATCTCAGCCACCTGTTCGATCTCCCGCTCCTTTGGGGCCCGCCAGGCGGCTCCCATGCAAAACCGGGTCGATCCCTTGGACCTGGCCACTTCCGCCGCCGCGATCACAGCTTCCAAAGGCAACAGGCGCTCTCGTTCCAGCTCGGTTTGGTAACGGCCGCTCTGGGGACAATAGGCACAGTCCTCCGGACAACCGCCCGTCTTGATGGAAAGCAGGGTGCTGACCTGAATCTCGTTGGCATCGAAGAATTGCCGGTGACAGTTCTGGGCCTTATAGATCAGATTATTGAAAGGCTGGTCGAACAGCCTCAGAATCTCTTCCCGACGCCAATCGTGACGCAACCCGTCCAGAGACATCTCAGCGTAAGAAACCGCCATCACACACTCCTTGGATGAACTAGAGTTATTTCAACACAGCGATAATAACGCGGCACCCACCACTGTCAACCAATACCCATGCCAAAGGTTAACAAATGGATCATTTCTATACAGAAGTTGATCCATCCTTCTACCTGCCTCCTGTGCGGTGCTCCTGGCCAGGACAACCTCGATCTTTGCCGGTGCTGCTATCAGGACCTACCCTGGATCGTTCACGCCTGCCTCCGCTGTGGTATCCCGCTGCCAGTGGGAGACTCGCTCTGCGGCCACTGTCTCAAGCATCCACCGGTGTTAGACCGCACCCAGGTCCTATGGCGTTACACGCCCCCTGTTTCAGGTCTGATCTCAGCGCTCAAGTTTCGTGGCAGATTGCCTTGCGCCAGATTGTTGGGGGAGCTGATGGCCCTGAGATTAAAAGATGGCCCCAAACCCGACTGTCTGCTTCCGATCCCCTTGCATCCAAGGCGTTATCGGGAACGGGGCTTCAACCAAGCCATCGAAATTGGTCACCCTGTGTCCCAGCGCCTGGATATTCCATTGCGCCCCAGATTATGTCAGCGTATTCGCGCCACTCCACCCCAACATGAACTCGATGCAAGCATGCGGCGCAGTAATCTAGTGGGTGCCTTCAAGGCAAGTCATGCTGTCAAAGGCCTCAATCTTGCCCTCATCGATGACGTCATGACGACCGGCACCACCGTTCGAGAAGTGGCGTCCACCCTCAAGCAAGCGGGTGCAGCCAGAGTCGAGGCATGGGTACTGGCCCGAGCATAAAGATGACAAGACCGTTGGCTCGAAACTGTGTGGTGTTTCACAACAGTACTCAAAAGTTTGTTCCAAACTTTTCCAGCAGAACCCATGCAAGAGGTCTTCCGTTGGTCAATATTCTGCTGAAAAAGCTAACCGACCAACCCATGCCTCGAGCGGGTAACATTTTTAACCGTCATACGAGGCGAGATCCATGTCAAGCGTAGAAATTATCCTGATGGGAAGTGTCCTGGGAACCGTGGCTGCAAGTGTCGGATATTGCTGGCTACACTTTCAACGAAACAGGTCCAGGAGATAATCAAACAGGATTCCCAGAAAAATCGCTGCCCCATACCAATGATTGTTGACAAAAGCCTGGAAGCAATGTTCCGGTTGACGATTGCGTATGAGTATCTGTTGATACCAAGACAATCCCGCAGCAGCGACCAGTCCCAGCCAAAACCACAGACCCAGGCCAGCCAGATCACCCACCTTTACCAAGGTTACTAACATGGCCACCTGGATGGCGGCAATAATGACTCGATCGTATCGCCCGAACAGCAGGGCTGTCGATTTGACGCCGATCTTCACGTCGTCTTCCCGGTCCACCATCGCGTACATGGTGTCATAGGCCAGGGCCCACAAGACGGTGGCCAGAAGCAGCCACCAGGCAACCGGCGGTATCGTACCGGTTTGGGCCGCAAACGCCATAGGTACCGCCCAGCCGAAAGCAAGGCCCAAATAGGCCTGGGGAAGATGGGTAAAGCGTTTCATAAAGGGATAGGAGGCGGCCAGGAAAGCCGCTACGAATGACAAGGCAATCGTCATGACATTGAGCTGCAGTACCAGCACAAATGCCAACAGACAAAGCAAAACGAACAAGACCAAGGCTTCCCGTGGACTGACCCTGCCAGCCGCAATGGGACGATCGCGGGTCCGGGAGACATGGGGATCGAAGTCCCGGTCGGCGTAATCGTTGATGACACATCCGGCCGCACGCATCAAAATCACCCCAAGCACGAAAATGATCACGACCTTGGCATCAGGCCGCCCTTCCCCCGCAATCCAAAGCGCCCACAATGCCGGCCATAGCAACAAAAAAATCCCTATGGGACGATGAAAGCGCATCAGGTACCAGTATTGACGCATCCTGTCGAGGAGGATCTCTCTAGCCATTCTGTTACCCGATATCACCTTGCTCCAGCCTGAAGATTGCAGGTAGGAAGAACTCATTGACCAACATCGGCTTCCCCCCCACCTGGTAAAGGGTCCGCCTGCCCCAACGGGGCAAACCTATTTTCCCCATCCGCCAGTGCCTGGGTTCCAGTCGGGTCCATTCAGTGTCACCACGAACGACAGCCGGATGGGTGAACAACAACTCCCCCAGAGGACGGCTGCCCAAGCGGACGAACCCCGCACCTTCGCCCCTCAGGGTCGAACGTGGCGCCACCGTACGCGCCAACAACATGGGCACACCGTGAATTTCGAGCAGAACTTCCCGGGCCCAAACCGGATCCCCTGGAATCGAACCCAAGTGCTTCCTCTCACTTGCCATCAGCCTGCCCCCGCCCTCAAATAAAACGATAACACGCACCGGCCCTCCCGTAGCCTCCAGGCGTGCCGTGAGGGAGCCGGTTTCATCCAGCCAGGAGCGAACAGGCGCTGGGAAACGATGGCGGTAGGGAGGGCGGGCAATCACCCAACGGGGGTCTGCCACAAGCAATAAACTACGACTCAAGGGAGGTTCTTCCGGATTCAGACATCAACATAGCGACCGCCATCTCCCAGCCAAAACGAAAGCAGCGGGGGAATGGCCTGTGAAGCATGCTTCCACAGCCATTCCGCTGACTCACGAACTTTGGGAAGGAGATCGCGGTCACGCACAGGATCGGCTATTTTAAACCGCAACGCACCGCTTTGGCGAGTCCCCAACACTTCTCCCGGGCCACGCAACTGCAGATCTTTCTCCGCCAGGGCAAATCCATCATGGCAGTGACGCAAATAGGCCAACCGCAACCGCGCAGTCTCGGTCAACGGTGGCCGATAGAAGAGGATACAATAGCTGGTGCCCGCACCTCGCCCCACCCTGCCACGCAACTGGTGAAGCTGTGCCAGTCCCAGCAGACCAATGCTGAGCACCAGCGCCGACACC
>CAYUPV010000205.1:0-5013 GCA_964445885.1 uncultured Methylococcales bacterium | reverse complement strand
CCTTGCTGCGCCTTGCGGCGATAGTAATCCACCAGCGGAGCGGTCTGGCGATGATAAACTTCGAGGCGCTTGCGTACCGTCTCCTCCTTGTCGTCGTCGCGCTGGATCAACGCTTCGCCTGTCACGTCGTCCTTACAATCCTCCTTCGGTGGATTGTAGAGCAAATGATAGACCCGGCCGGAGGCAGGATGGACCCGGCGGCCACTGAGACGCTTGACGATTACTTCGTCGGGAACGTCGATTTCGATGACGAAATCGAGCTGCACCCCCAATTGCTCCAAACCTTCCGCCTGGACGATGGTACGAGGAAAACCGTCGAGCAAAAAGCCATTGGTACAGTCGGGTTGGGCGATGCGCTCCCGAATCAGGTCCAGAATCAGATCATCGGGCACCAGTTCACCCGCCTCCATGATTGCCTGGGCCTTCCTGCCCAGTTCGCTCCGCTCGCGCACGGCTGCCCGCAGCATGTCTCCGGTAGAGATCTGCGGAATTTCGTAACGTTCACAAATGAACTGCGCCTGGGTTCCCTTACCGGAACCGGGCGCACCCAAAAGCACGACTTTCATTGTTGTTCTCCAGAAGTCCGATCTGTTTTTGTCATCGCCGGGACGCAGAGAACGTAGAGTCTCGTTCTATGCATTCCTCTCTGCGACCTCTATCGTGAATTCTATAATTTTCACTGTCATGTCTAGCCTATCTTCTCCATACCACCCAGGTAGGGCTGCAGCGCTTCCGGCACCTGAATCGATCCATCGGCCTGTTGGTAGTTTTCCATCACTGCCACCAGTGTCCTGCCGACCGCAAGTCCCGAACCATTCAGGGTATTCACCAATTCAGGTTTGCCAGTTTCGGGATTGCGCCAACGAGCCTTCATCCGCCGCGCCTGGAAGTCACGGAAATTACTGCACGACGAGATCTCCCGGTATTTCCCTTGCCCCGGAAGCCACACCTCCAGATCATAGGTCTTTGCGGATGAAAAACCGGTATCGCCGGCACACAACAACATCTTGCGGTAAGGCAATCCCAGACGTTGCAGAATCGTCTCGGCGTGACTGGTCAGTTCTTCATGAGCATCACTTGACAAGGCAGGTGTGCAAATTTGTACCATCTCCACCTTCTCGAACTGATGTTGGCGGATCATACCGCGCACATCCTTGCCATAAGAACCCGCTTCGGAACGAAAACATGGGGTATGGGCCACCAGTCTCAAGGGCAGGATGGACGCATCCAGAATCTCTCCCCGAACCAGGTTAGTCACCGGCACCTCGGCAGTGGGAATCAGATACCAGGGAGGATCGTGATCGACCCGGAAAAGATCTTCCTCGAATTTGGGTAATTGACCGGTGCCTAGTAGCGAATCCGCATTGACCAAATAGGGCGCGTACACTTCGGTATAGCCGTGCTCTGTGGTATGGACATCCAACATGAACTGTATCAGGGCACGATGCAGACGCGCCAGGGGCCCCTGGATGACCACGAAACGGGCCCCGGTAATTTTGGCGGCGGCGTCGAAATCGAGTCCCAGACAGGCCCCCAGGTCCACATGATCTTTGGGGTCGAAATCAAATTCAGCGGGACTTCCCCAACGCATGATCTCAATATTGTCATTCTCGTCCCGCCCATCGGGAACATCTTCATCGAGCAGGTTGGGAAGCTCCAGCAACAGGTTGTCGAGACGTGCCTGCACCTCGCTGAGGGCCTGCTGACAGGCCTTCAGTTCCTCTCCCAGACGACCAACGTCGGCCAATAAGGGCTCGATGTCTTCACCACGCGCCTTGGCCTGACCGATCACCTTGGATCGTGTATTGCGTTCATTTTGCAGTGTCTGGGTCTGGGTCTGGAGGGCTCTTCTTTTCTCTTCGAGTGTCTGGTACGCATCTTTGTCCAGGATATAGCCCCGCCGCGCCAGTTGGCGGGCCACGTCATCCAGAGATTGACGCAAGCGGTGTGGGTCCAGCATGGAGTAGACTCCTTAGAATCGTCCCTTGACTATTTCTTTTGCGTCTCGCTATTGACCCGCTCACGCAAATCTTTGCCAGCCTTGAAGTGGGGAACATGTTTTGCCGGTAAAGGCACCGGTTCTCCGGTGCGTGGATTGCGACCGAGCCGAGGTGGGCGGTAGCGCAGGGTAAAGCTGCCAAAACCACGGATTTCAATTCTTTCCCCCTGGGCCAGTGCATCACTCAGGTATTCGATAATACCCTTGACCGCCAATTCGGCGTCTTTGGCATTGAGATCAATGCCCTTTTCCGTGGCTAACCGCTGGACCAGATTTTCGATCAATTCGGATTTGTTCACAGACCCCCCCACAAAGAAAGAGGGGGCGTTTATCGCCCCCTCGTTGATTGATCGCCAGTGGAATTATCCCTTGTCTTCCATCTGTTCCTTGAACAGATCTCCCAAGGTGGGCGCCCCGGCTGCTTGCTGGGTATAATCCTTGAGAGCCGCTTTTTCCTCTTCCTCATCCTTGGCTTTGATGGACAACATGATCATCTTGTTTTTCTTGTCCACACCGATGAACTTGGCTTCCACCTCATCCCCTTCCTTGAGGAGTGTACGGGCATCTTCCACCTTGTCGCGTTTGATTTCAGAAGCCCTGAGATAACCCATCACCCCTTCAGCCAATTCAATGACAGCGCCTTTGGCATCCACTTCCTTGACGATGCCTTTGACAACACTGCCACGTTCCTGCTCGGCCAGGAAGTTCTGGAAAGGATCCTGCTCAAGCTGCTTGATGCCTAGCGAGATACGCTCCCTCTCCGGATCGATGGAGAGAATCACTGCTTCGATTTCGTCTCCCTTCTTGAAATTGCGAATGGATTCTTCGCCAGTCTCGTTCCAGGAAATATCAGAGAGATGCACCAGCCCGTCGATGCCACCTTCCAAGCCGACAAAGATACCGAAATCGGTGATTGATTTGATGGCACCCTTGACCTTCTCGCCCTTTCTGTGGGTGGCAGCGAATTCTTCCCAGGGATTGGGCTTGCACTGCTTCATGCCAAGGGAAATACGGCGGCGTTCTTCGTCGATGTCGAGCACCATCACTTCCACTTCGTCGCCTACCTGAACCACCTTGGCCGGGTTGACATTCTTGTTGGTCCAGTCCATTTCGGAAACATGCACCAGACCTTCGACCCCGTCTTCCAGCTCCACGAAGCAACCATAGTCGGTCAGGTTGGTGACCTTTCCGATCAAACGGGTACCTGGTGGATAACGGCGCGCGATGTCCTTCCAGGGATCCTCGCTCAACTGTTTGAGCCCCAGCGAGACACGCTGTTTTTCCTCATCGAACTTGAGCACCTTGACTTCGATCTCATCACCCATCTGAACCACTTCTGAGGGATGGCGGACTCGCTTCCAGGCCATGTCGGTGATGTGCAACAGACCATCGATGCCACCCAGATCGATGAAGGCACCGTAATCGGTGATGTTCTTGACCACCCCCTTGACCACGCCTTCTTCCTTGAGCTTCTGCATCAGCTCTTCACGTTCGGCGCTATATTCCTGTTCCACCACCGCACGGCGCGACAGGACGATATTATTGCGCTTGGGATCAAGCTTGATGACCTTGAATTCCAGCTCCTGACCTTCCAGGTGAGTGGTATCGCGGACCGGACGCACGTCCACCAAAGATCCGGGCAGAAACGCCCGCAAAGGCCCGATTTCCACCGTAAAGCCGCCGCGCACCTTGCCGGTAATGCGACCCTTGACGATTTCACCCTTATCGTAGGCTTCCTCGAGCTTTTCCCAGGCTCTCAGGCGTTTGGCTTTCTCGCGCGATAACAGGGTTGCCCCCATGCCATCCTCGACCAGATCCAGGGCGACCTCCACTTCCTCACCCACCTGGACTTCCAGCTCACCGTTCTCGTCCTGGAACTGCCATTTAGGGATGATCCCCTCGGATTTCAGGCCGGCATCGACGATGACAGCATCCGGAGTGATGTCCACCACTTGGGCCCGTAGCATAGAGCCCGGACGCATTTCGGTTTTGGCTAAACTTTCTTCAAATAATTCCGCAAAGCTTTCGCTCATGTTGACTACTTCCACGCCCGGCGGCCGCCGGGATAAAAAAACGATCGATTTCGTTCGGTTTGAATCATGCTGCCGCTCTTTCAGGAGTCGGCAGCCCCACACTGTCCTGCCAGATCATCCGGCAGCAGTGCCAAGATTTTTTCCGTGACCTCTTCCACAGACAACTGCGAGGAATCGATGATCACTGCATCCTCGGCAGGCACCAGAGGGGCATCCTTGCGCTCGCGGTCACGCCGGTCCCTTTGTTCCAAGTCCTTGATAATTTGATCAAGGGTAACATCTAAACCCTGGGCTTTCAACTGAAGAAAGCGACGTCCCGCCCTTTCCTCCAGGCTTGCGTCGAGAAACACCTTATAGGGCGCATCGGGGAACACCACCGTCCCCATGTCCCGGCCATCTGCCACCAACCCTGGTGGTTGCTTGAAAGCCCGCTGTTTTTTCAACAAGGTCTGGCGGACTTCGGGTAAGGCAGCGATCTTGGAAGCCACCCGACCGCATGCCTCAGTATAGAGCTGATCGGTGAGGTCTTCATCGTCCACCCACAGTTGGACCTTGTCATTGCAGTAAAATTCCAGTCTCATGTCGGCGGCAACCTGAACCACTGCATCCTCGTCATCAAGAGAAACTCCGCGTGACTGTACTGCCCAAGCCAGGGCCCTATAGATGGCACCGCTGTCGAGAAAGTGCCAGCCCAAACGCTTGGCGATCAGCCGACTCACCGTCCCCTTGCCGGCACCACCCGGCCCCCCGCCTCGGCGGGGGAGGGCCTCTATCATCCCCCGCTTCGCCCCCACCCACCCGCCGGGCAAGTGTGACGCATATGAGATAGAAGATGATTATGCCTGCAATGCCGAAGGCTACTGAGGGTACTCTCCACCCCGCGGCATTATCGCCGACCAGGAAAATACCCGCGGCGATGAGCCACTTGGCCAGAGGAGCATGTTCCGGGCGGTTGATCCCTTCTCCCTGGAGAAAGGACCT
>CAYUPV010000204.1:0-5034 GCA_964445885.1 uncultured Methylococcales bacterium | reverse complement strand
CTTGAGCAGCGGACGGATGTTGGTGCTCTTGCTGCGCAATTCCAGGCAGGCGTTGTCCGGCATCCCTGAGAAGCCCTCGAGGAACCACTCGGCGAATCCGGTGACCGGCTCCAGGGCCAGGCTGTCGCTGTCGTAGCCGGAAAAGAAGTGGACCGCCCCGCCGTCGTGCTTGCGGTAGGTTTCTTCGATCGCCTGCCGGAAATCCTCGTAATTGACGAACCAGACGAAGTGGGCGGAGCGGAACATCCCCTGCAGGAAGCAGTAGCGGCAGTCGTAGGGGCAATTGAGCAGGTGGGAGAAATAGTAGTTGTGGCGCCCGCCGATGGCGTAGCCAGCCGGGGCTTCCATCAGCAGGCGGGACTGTTTTTGCGCGACGATCAGGGCCGGGCGGCGTTTCTGCAGCCGGAAATGCTGGGGCCTGGGATTGAAGACCTCGCCGTAGTGGCGGCAGCGGATCCAGCGCCGCTCATGCAGGCGTTCCCGCAGCGCCATGACCCTCGGATGGTCCCACAGGGCTTCCTCCACGTATACGGTCTCAATCATGCAGTCGTCTCCTCAGCCAGGGCAGCAGGGTCTGCCGGTCCATGCGGCACAGATCCCCTTCTGGGGGCAGGGTTTCCGGTGACAGGGCCTGCCAGCGGCGCAGCAGTTTCTCCAACTGCCGGGTCTGGGTCTGGGTCAGGCGGGTCTCGGCCGCGATCCGTGCCACGTCCAGGGGAAGCGGTTCGATCAGTGACCCGTGCAGCGCCCGCAGTCCCGCTACCACGCTTTCCAGGACGGGAAGCGCCGTCTCCACGAGGGGCCCCGCCCGTTTTTTGTCGAATGCCGCCTCGCGGTTGTCGGACACCACCTTGAGGGCGTGGATCCATTCGATGGTGACGAAGTGCCGGGCCGCCTCGAAGCACCCGCTCGCTTCCATGTCGTAGAGCGCCGGATCTGGAAAACCGGCGAGGGGGCGGGAGACGGTGATCAGTGCCTCCGTGGCGACCGGTACGTCCATGAGCAACTGGGGATAGAACGCCCGGCCGGTGTCGTGATCGACGATCTTGTGGGCCAGACGCACCGTTCCCACCGTCAGATCCGGGTGGCCCGCGGTGCCGACATCGATCCAGCAGGTAGGGGAGGCATAAGCCGCCAGCAAACCCACCGCCGCTGCCATCCTGACCTTGCCGATGCCGCTGACGACGAGGCAGATCCCGGCCTGGGGATTCTGATACAGCCGGAAGGCGGTGACCGAAAGGTTGCGTTTGAGCCGGAACCGGGCGATCAGGGGGCGGGCCTCGGCCTCCAGGGCCAACGCAAGCGCAATTGTAAAAGGGCGGTTCGACATAGTTTCTGGTATTGGGATGCTTGCCGGATTTTGCCACGTTTCAAGGCGCCCTGGGCAACAATGTTCGCCTTCCTGAGCAAGGCCGCCAAAGCCGCCCGGCGCGCGTCATCGGCCAGATCATCGCGGCCCAACAGCTTGAGCAGGGCCTGGATCCGGAAGCGGTCGAGAGCCGGAATCCTCCGGGAAAGCTGGTCCGCGTGCCCGCCGTGCTTGATCAGCAGCGGTTCTCCCAGGTAGAGCACCGGGTGGCGGCAGGTGATCTGCAACCAGAAGTCGTAGTCCTCGCACGCCGGCAGCCGTTCGTCGAAGCCCCCCACCTGCCGCCACAGGGATTTGTGGAACAGGGCGCTGGAAGGCGAAATGGCACAGCGTTCCAGACAGTGTTCGAACACCCAGCCGTCCGCCCGCGCCTCCCGCAGGTGCCTGGGCTGGCGCAGGGGCTTGCCGTGGCGGAGCCAGATCTCGTCGGTGTGCGCCAACAGGCGGGGCGTCCGCTGCAATGTCTGCCATTGCCTGGCCAGCTTGCCGGGCAGCCAGGCATCGTCACTGTCGAGCAGGGCGATCCAGGGCTGACGGGCGGATTCGATCCCCAGATTGCGGGCCCGGCTGACCCCCGAGGCCGGCTGGACGAGGTAACGGACTTCTGGAAAACCGGAGTGGATCAGCCGCCGGGTCGAGTCGAGGGAACCGTCGTCGACCACGATGATCTCGGCCGGACGCCAGCTTTGCGCCAGCACCGAGCGCAGCGCCCGAGGCAGACACCAGGCCCGGTCACGGGCAGGAATGACCACCGACACCGGCAGGCGCATCAGGCCACCGGAACCAGCGGGATGGAACGATCGCCCGGCCCATCGAGCGTGCTGACCGGCATCTCAGGAGGTGGTGTCTTTTTGTTGCGGTGGCCCGTTGCGGAAATGCCGCAACAAGAACTCCTCGTCCGCCGGCGACAGATCGAAGCGCCTGGCCGCCTCCTGGATGGTTGCGGCCGAATGGTCCTTCTGCTCTGAAATCCAGCGCACCGCCCTGCGCAGGCCTTCGCCTTGCGGCAATAGATCCGTTTTCATCTGATACCTGTATTCCCAGTGCCCTGCCCTCTATGAGGGTTGGGGCAGGTGGTCTGATTCGAAATCCTCGTCCCGCCCAACATTTCGGTGAAACCCCTGCTTCCCGGTTACAGCTTCCCTTTTTACCCAGAGACCACCCCTCTGTCATTCCCCCTCCTTGGAAAAGGGGGGCGGGGATTGGTAAAGCACCCAGTGGTTTGTCCTGAGACCCCTTTCATTGACGGATTCTATCGAATCAGACGCCGCTCCAGTAACGACTGCATGTCCCGGCGGCCATCGAGAATGCAATGAATGAAAACATCTTGCCGGACGATCTCATAGATGACGCGATACGGTTTGAAGTGAATCTCCCGATAGTTCATCACACTGATGCGATCGAGTTCGGGCGGCACATGACCTCGCTGGGGCAGTTCAGCGAGCTCCGAACAGAGTGATTCCAGCCGATCCAGCAGGTGGTCGGCCTTCTCCTCGCAATCGTGGATTGCAACGTAGCGGTAGATGTCGATCAGATCCTGCTCCGCATCCTCGGCAAGCCGGACGCGATAGCGTTTCACTCAGGCCGTTCCTTGACACGTTTGCGCACCTCTGCAAAGGCCTGCTTGACAGGCTTGCTGCGACCTTCCTGAATATTCCTGGAGCTTTGGGCCAGCATCTTGAGCAACGCCAGGGATTCCTGGGTTTCTTCAAAGCTGACTATGTCCTGGAGAACCGCCTTGGCCTCACCATGTTGCGTGATCACCATGGTTCGCCGCCCCTCGCTGACATCCCGAAGGGCCTCGGCGGTATGGCTTTTCAGGTAGCTGATGGGTTTGACCGATTCACTCAGTTTCATGATGCATGATTCTCCAAAAGTGTTCATTGCGTACCAAATATAGCCATTATTTGGTACCAGTGCAAAATGGCCGATGAATGACAGGAATACCGAAGGAGCATTCATAGCTGATGTGCAAGGGTTGCTCTGACAGGAATTGAAAGAAGCATTCCAACCCGATGTTCCCCCCCCCCTTGGAAAAGGGGGGTTGGGGGGGATTTCCCTCCATCACTTCTCCAGCCCCAACTCCCGCCGCAGGGCATCCCAGTCGGGATCGAAGGGCTGGGGCTGGCCGTGATTTTCGAACTGCAGTAGCAGGGCTTCCAGAAGCTCCCTGCCGCGTTCGTTCCCGGCGGCCTCGCGGGGTGTCTGGTCGTTGAGGGCGGGAACGGGTGTGTCCATCCACTCCTTCCAGTATTTCTCCGCCATTTCCCTGACCATTTCCTGAACCTCGGGACGGTTCATGAGGTCTTCGTCCGGCTGTTCAGGGGCGGATATCTGCTGCATCTGGTCCATGATCCCGTCCATGGATTCGATCACCGCGTTGCGTAGCACGGCGCGCCTGCCGAGGCGCCGGGTGATCTTGCGCTTGATCGATTCGGCCCGTTCCTGGGAGTTCACTTCGATGGTCAAGCGGTTTTCTTCTATGACGATTTCCCCAAGGACGGTATTACCGCCAAGGGGCTGGCTTTTGCTTCCTTTGCGCAACCAGGGGAAGCGGACGGCGACCAGGTCGCCCTGGGTGTCGTACTTTGCCAGGCCTTCCATTTCATCCAGTTTGAACAGGGAAAGCGTGGCCAGCGCCTCGGCCGCCTCCTGGGGTGAACAATGCAGATCATAGAGGAGTTTCGTGGGTTGGAGCGGTTCCCCGTCGGAGTTGCTGAGCTGAGGCGGCTTGGGGTCGCGCAGTTCCCTGCACACGTTCCGGTACATGCTGCGGGTGAATCCGTCCAGGTCGAGAAGCCGTTGCGGAGTGATCTCGCCGACGTCATTTTCCAGCTTGTGCCTGAAATTGGTCAGCGGGGTGATCAGGGAAGGAGGGAGGAGGTGGGTGCCGCATCCCAGCATGATGGAGACCTCGTCCAAGGTGACGATACGTGAATAGATGATGTCACCGGTATGCAGCGATTGTGAAGAGGTGCTCTCCAGGACCCGGACGGTGCGTTTCAGCAGCAGGTCCTGGAGGGTCAGGCTGACGCCCGGTTCCACGCTGGTGATCACGAAGAAACTGTAGGGTTGGGAACAGGCCTCCTCGATGAACTTCTGGGTGAAGGAATCCAGTTGCCTGCTCTCGCGCTCGAGATAGTGGCGGGCCACCGGTATCTCCGGGAAATGTTCTTCGGGTGGAAGTTCGGTATTGTCGGGGATCCAGTTGAAGGCGAACCAGGGAAGAAACATCTGGTCCAGATCGGGTTCTATCTGAGGATCCAGGGGGATGTTTCCCCCAGGTTGAAGTCATGCCAGGCCTCCTCCATGACGTCAGGCCCCCAGAAACGGACTGCATGACGAATCAGGAGAGGGATGAGTTCCCCCTCGGTCTTGCGCATTTTTTGTCTGGTCAGATTGCCGATCTGGGCGGGTTGTTGTTGGCGCAGGCAACACTTCTTGTATTTCTTGCCACTGCCACAGGGGCAGGGATCGTTTCGGCCGGGTTTGGACATGATTGGTTTCCAGGTAGAGCTGACAAATCAGACCCTATTGTTTCATGGAAAATTACCGGTGAGGGAGGGGGAAGGGGGGCAGATGGAGAAGGTTATACATATGCAACACTCTCAATCATCCGTCGGATATTTGCACAAAAAGCCCAAATTCCATTTTGAATATGGCGG
>CAYUPV010000203.1:0-5135 GCA_964445885.1 uncultured Methylococcales bacterium | reverse complement strand
TGGTGGGGGGGGGGGGGCACAGAGTATTTCGAAGAGAGCAAAATGGGACAGGGAACCAAGGAGTCAGGGTACCTGATTCCAGAGTAATTGATTCCGATGGTTATCTCGTCAAACCTATGTGCTTCATTTTCGATACTAAAGCGACGCGTCGATGTCCGGCGTCGCGATATGCTCGGGTCTGACACCGAGACCGACCATGCGCCCCGCCAGATGCCGCAAAATCGGAAGGTTCTGCGCGATCCTGAGGACGATGGGCGTTTCCAGCTTGTCCTTGCTCGTCAATACTTTGGTGATGATGGCATTCTGGACGAAGACCTGAATCTTCCGCGTCGCGCGGGCCGGGAATTCGCGCCGCTGCTGGACCCTGTGCAGGTCCTCCAGCGTCACCGAGCCGCTGCGCAGGCGTGCGCCAGAATGTTGGCGGTCGCCACCGCATCCTGGACCGCAAGGTTCACACCGACGCCGCCGATTGGCGACATGAGGGTTAGAGGTCGGGCCTGGAGGGTTAGGGGTTACAGGCCTGACCCCCTCGGCCTTCTTTTTCGGCGACTCCTTTTTGCTGCGTATCGGGTTGACGCGGGTTGACGAAATGATCAGAATTGAACCAATCGACAAACACCGGTTAACAAGAGAATATTGGGATGTTGATCCTCGTCTGCTATGCAAGCGGGCTGAATAGCGATTCCGCGCAGCGCCAGACCGTCAATAAGCGAGACTTGTTCTATGAATTATAAAGAACGCATTACCATTGAACCCGGAAAACGCGGCGGCAAGCCTTGCATCCGCGGGCTTAGGATTACGGTTTACGATGTGCTAAAGAATTTGGCTTTAGGCATGGCGATTGAGGAAATCCTTGATGATTTCCCGGAACTTGAAAGGGAAGACATCTTTGCATGCCTGAACTTTGCGGCGGACCGGGAGCGCCATATGGAATCGCTCAGAGTGTCATGAAACTGCAGCTTGATGAGAATTTGTCGCGCCGCATTGTTCCGTTTTTGCAAGCCGATTGTCCCGGTAGTACTCAAGTCGCCTTGTTGGACATGGAACGGGCGAACGGCCGCACCGTCTGGGAATATACCAAAGAGAACGGTTTTACAATCGTGAGCCGCGATTCGGATTTCTACGAACTGAGTATGATCTATGGTTCGCCGCCCAAAGTGGTTTGGCTGCGCCAAGGCAACCAAGGCAAGGCGGAAACGGTTGCCGTTCTGCTCAATCACCGGGCGGCGATAAAGGCCACGCTGACCGACGGCGATAACACCTTCCTCGAAATCTACTGAACTGAGTTCGCCGATTCTGCTCCACGTCTTCTAGTTCCGGGAACGCAATCAAGGCAATCAAGATCAGGGGTCAAGATCAAAAGATCAAGGGGTTAGCGACCTTGAAATGGAGCAATCAGGATTCAGTGGGTGTCAGGTAATGAACCTGTAATGGCTGCTTTTTTCTACTTGGCCAAGAACGTGTTGTAAGCGTCCGGACCTAAGGCCGGTAAACGGCTTCAAACGCCGAGTGGTGTGCACAGCGCAGAACGACAACGATGCCCAACAAAGGAATCACCAACCTTCTGCTGCCGGTCCGCCGCATCGTCCTGGCCCCCTATCTGGGGCAGATCGGGCTTGTGCTTGCGGTCCTCACGAGTGCACCCTTGCTGGTGGCGGCATTTACCGGCAACGTCAACGCCCTGTGGCGCTATGTCGTGGTTATCGCCGGCCTCTTGCTGGTCGCACTCCCAATGAGCCGCCTGCCGCACCCGACGGATCTTCAACCCAACGAGGGACTGGTCATCACCGCCGCCGTCTTCGTCCTATCCCCCTTCCTCATGGCTTTCCCCCTTGCCGGCGCCGGCCTGAGTTACGGGCAGGCGCTGTTCGAGGCCATTTCCGCGGTCACCACCACCGGTCTCAGCACCCTGGCAACGGTCGAGGACAAGTCCGTCGCTTTTCTTTTTGCCCGGGCCTGGATGCAGTGGTATGGTGGACTGGGTATCATTGCGTTGTTGCCGCTTTGGATCGAACCCGGCCCGGCGGCTCGACGGTTTATCGGTCTCGATCAGCCGGAAAGCGGCGATTCCCTGACCTCGTCTCACTTCTTTGCCCGCCGCATTCTCAGTGTATATCTCGCGATCACAGCCGGCGGTTTCCTGCTGATATGGTCACTGGGCGCCGATCCGTTTACTGCCCTCCTGCATACATTGGCCGCAGTGTCGACCGGGGGCTTTTCCAGTTTCGATGCCAGCCTGGGCGCCCTTAGCCGTCGGGTCACAACAGGGGTGACACTGATCAGCGTGCTCGGTGCGCTCCCGTTCGTCGTCTATCTACAAGCGGTTCACGGGAAGCCGCAACGCCTTGTCAACGATCTGCAGGTCCGCGGCCTGGTCGTCATGGCACTGCTGGGAACAGCCTGCCTCAGCTGGCTATTGCAGCGGAGCCACGGTCTCAGCTGGCCTATGGCGCTGTTTGATGCGAGCACACTGGCGTTTTCGGCCCAAACTACGGCGGGCTTTACCACCATCGACCCCGGCTCGCTGGACGCCGGCGCAAAATATCTTCTGATCCTGATGATGGCGGTCGGCGGCAGTCTCGGTTCTACCGCCGGTGGCATCAAGCTCATTCGTTTGTTGATCTTCCTCAAACTGGCTCATCTGCTGGTGCAGCGCACCTCGTTACCCCGTGCGGCCTGGGTGGCTCCGAAATTGGAGGATATAATACTGGATGACAACACCACTTTGCGTGCCTTGCTTCTGATCCTGCTGTTCATCAGCACCATTGCGCTCTCCTGGCTGCCATTTGTGCTGGCCGGGGTGGAACCGCTTGACGCTCTGTTCGAGGTCGTCTCAGCGGTGGGGACCGTCGGCCTCTCGGTAGGAATCAGCCGGCCCGATCTCGCCCCCATGCTGCAGGGTATACTTTGTGTGGATATGTGGCTGGGCCGGCTGGAGATTCTGGCCATGCTGATCTTGTTCAGCCCCGCCGTCTGGCATCACCATAAGGAACCTGTAACATGAGAATCCTCTTCGTCGGCGCCGGCGCCACAGCGGTCACGACCGCACAACAATTGCTCGAACATGGCCATGAAGTGGTCATTATCGAGAAAAATGAAAACCGCATCCGGGAAGTGAGCGAAAATCTGGACTGCGGTTTTCTGTGCGGCGACGGCACCCGGCCCCATATTTTGCGACAGGCCGACCCGGAGGCCACCGACATCCTGCTGTGCCTGACGGATATGGATCAGGAAAATATTCTCGCCAGCCTGGTCGGCCAGGCGCTCAAAATTCCGCATGTCATCACCAAGCTGGAGAATCCGGAGTTCGAGGCTGTCGCCACGGCCCTGGGGCTGGAGACGATAGCCGTCCCGGTGCGCACCGTAAGCCGCCGGCTGGCGGATATGGTCGAAGGCAAGGAGACCCTGGAACTTTCCAGTCTCATCAAGGATGACGCCCGGCTCTTTTCGATCCTCGTTCAGCCGCATCAGGCCGGTCTGGTACGGCAACTGGGCCTGCCCGAAGAGGCCATGATCGTCTGGCTGTACCGCAATGGCAAATTGAAATTCAGCGACCCGGATATGAAACTCAAGGAAGGTGATGAAGCCGTCATCCTGACCCGAGACGATATCGCCAGCGAAGTGCATGATTACCTCATAGCGCCGCCTGAGATGACGCCTTGATGAGCAAGTCCAGCCAGGACCCTGGGCGTACTCCAGACAAATTTCACTGCTATTTAGCCTGCATCTTATTCATATGCCTGGTGCTGGCATCATTGTTTCCTGCCATGGCGGCCCCGCCAGCAAAGCAAATGGCGCCGCCCGCAGCGGCACCCACGGCCAATCAGGACACCCTGGTCACCCCGGATCAATTGGCCCAAGCCCGCCAGGCACTACAGAGCGACAGCACCCTCAGCGACACCGAAAAAAAAGAGGCCGAGACCCTGTATGACCAGGCGAGCCAGTGGTTGCAGCAATACCAGCAGATGAACGCCGAGCTGGCCGAGTTGCGGCGGCGTATCGCTGAAGCACCGGAGCGCATCAAAACCATTCGCGCTGGATTGGGCACACTGCAGGCCAAGGCCAAGCCTCTCCCGGAGGAGATCACCCCGGACCAGCTACAGGTCCGCATCAGTGAAGAAAAGGCCGCTCTGGAACAGGCCCGGGAGGGTCTGAAGAACATCCAGGATGATCTGTCCCGCCTGCAAGTCGGGGGCAAGGGCCTCGGCGACCAGATCATTGGACAAACCAAGCTGCTCGCCCGGATCGAGGCCGACCTGCACGCGTCCTCTGGGAATCCTCCTTCCGCCCTGGCCCAGGCTCATCGGCTGGCCCTGGAGGTTCGGCGCCAGCTGCGCCAGGCGGAGCTGGACAAACTCAAGCTGGAGCTGGGCAATCTCGACCTTCTGGTCAAGCTGGACCGGGCGCAACAGGATCAATCGAAGGCCCGCGTCGAGCTGCATCAACAGCGTCTGGACGCCCTGCAACAAGCTGCCCAACGTCTGCAGGAAGCCCGGGCCGAAGAGGCGGTGCGCAAGGCGGAGCTGCTGCGCGCCAGATCGACGGCCTTGCCTGAACCGCTGCAGGCCATCGCCGCTGCCAATGCGAACTATCGCAAGGAACGCCAAGGGCTGATCGATTCGGAAAAGACCCTGGGTCAACAACTGCAGCAGGTCCAAACCACCATCGAAGAAATCAAAAACGTCTACGACCATACCCGCCAGCGGGTCGAAACCATCGGTTTGACCAAGGCGGTGGGCCGGATGCTGGAGCATCGCCGGGCGGAGTTGCCGCCGTTGAACCGCTACCGCCACAACGCCGATCGGCGCACCACACAGATGGATCGGGCCACCGAACGCCAGATCGAGATCGAAGACAGCCAGCATCAATTGCTCACCCCCCAGGAGAGCATCAAACAGCTCCTCAGCACCCTGCCTCCGGACCTGAGCCCGGTGGCCCGCATCTATGTTAAACAGCGCGCTCTGGAACTGGTCACCGCCCGCCAACAGGCACTGCAGGCCCTGCAAAGCGAGTATGGCCGTTATGTCGCGCAGTTGGCCCGGTTGCAGCTGGCGGAACAACAACTGGTTGGTCAGATCCAGTACTTTGGCGACTTTATCGACCGACAGCTCATCTGGAGCCCGAGTGGGGGCTTC
>CAYUPV010000202.1:0-5139 GCA_964445885.1 uncultured Methylococcales bacterium | reverse complement strand
ATAACATTTTCCAGGGGGCCAGATAAGCAATGGGTTGCGGAATTGCCAGCCGGCCCTGTTGCCTGGCCGGGCTGCGCCAAAGTTGTACCATAGCCGCCATGGTGTTGCGGCCCTGGTCGTTGTAGTACGTTTTGCCATACAGGACCGGGTGGCGGACTTCCCCCGTGACAGTATGGGTGAGTGTGAAGCGGGTACGTACACAGCAGGTATGTTCAGGCAGATAATGCACCCTTTCGCTATGGGCTTGGGAGAACCGCCAATGTTGGCCCCAATACGTGGTCACCAAATGGGGGAGCACCTCCCTTCCCAGGGCGACATGATCCTGGATCAGCGCCAGTGAAGCCAGTTTGCGGTCGTTGGGAAACACCCAGATGAGGCAATCGAGTTCGGGAAGGTGAATCAAGGGCAGGGTGATGGCGGTTTGCGGGCGCTGGTCCTGTTCCGCTTTGGCGTAGCGGCTGTGGGATCCCCCGGATTCATAGAAGCGGGCGCTCAGCCATAACTTACCTGCACTTCCTGCTTGGTTTTTCTGCCATTGCAGGCAATAGCAGACCAGACAGTTTTTCCCCGGCTGGTATTTGATTCTTGTGATTTCACAACGCAGAATCAGGATATCGAGGGCCGAAAACACTTTATCCTGCAGCATCTGGGTCATCCTTTCGCTGTCAAGCGCCAACGGCAGGTGATGAATCACCGGATCCTGAAGGGGCGAGTGAGTCGAAGTCATGTGTCAGTCCCCTCAGCCGGTTGAAGTTCAGCGTTGAAGCGGATTTGTCCTCCAGGCAGGGCAAATGCGTGCAGGGGACGGCCCTCAGCGTCCAACCGCAGATGACAGAAACGTCCATAACAGTCGACCGCGTCGAAATGCCAGTGACCTGCTTCCCTTCCATGGGCGATGAAATAGTAATCGTGAAGCACCTGTTGCCCGGTTCGCAGTAGGCAATGGAAAGCGGTCGATGCTTCCGACTGAGGCTGCAAGGGGATGATATCCACCAGGGGTGGCTTGTCACGATAGGGAAGCAGCAAGGTTGTGAACAAAACATGTCGTCCTCGACGGTCATAAGCCAGGGTTGGAACGGGATGTTTGATTCCGTAGGTGGGCGATATATAGCCGGGATCCACCCTGAAATCCGCATCAGCGTCTATCTGGACGAGCAGAAGATTGGGAGAGTCCACAAACTGGGCGTGGGGGCCTCGCCAGCTGGAGATGCTGCCTTGTGCTTCTGGGGAAAGATGAAATCTCAGACAATAGTCGTGTTCGATTTCGTCCTCTAGGTGATCACAGAGTACCCAGTAGTCGTGGGCAGCGAAAAAAATCTTGCGCTCATGGGTCGCGGTGTATTCATGACTGCGGGCGATCCCGTGGACATAGTCGAAATGGGATGTGGTGACAAATTCACGCAACTCAGGTTCAGGCTGCGGGCCGGTGATCCTGAATTTGCGGTGGCGGGGACTGTATTCATAGCGGGCCTGGTTTTTGCCGTCCACCTGGACGGTGTTGTGAAAGTTCGTCGAGCGAAACCGGACCCGCCAGTTGGTTTCACCGCCTTCATCATAGGTATAGCGGCCTGGGTCGACGATCAGTGCACGACCGTAGGCAGCGACCTCGATGTTCAGAAGATCCAGGTGGCCGTGATTACCGGCTCCCAATGGACCACAATCGAAGATCAGATAACGGCCATCGGTGAATTTATCCCCTTTGTTCTGCCAGGGGCTACGGAGGATGCAATAGCCACTCTGGTTGAAAACCCGCGATCTTGCCAAGGGGGGCTCCCCTGAACCACCAAAACTACTGGCAAAACGTAGCTGCGAATTGCCATACAAACGATCCCCTTGCTCCAACAGCTCATGAAAACAACCGGTATCGCCATCACTGAGGGAGGGGATTTTTCCATCGGGTTTGTGCGACCAGAGGGAGAATTCCAGTGCCCGACACACGGCTTCGTCAAACCCCGCGGGAAACTCGATGTGATTATCCTGCGCCAATTGTTTGATCGCCAACAGATTCTTCAACACGATGTGGTGATAGAAAGTGGACAATTCACAATGGACACCATCGGGAAGGATGTCGTGTTGGGCGTTTTCAGTCAGCGCGTCGATCGAAAACTCGAGCCAGTGACTGGCGTCCCGGAATTCCGGAAACACGATGGCAGCCAGGAACAATGAATACAGCTCCAGGGTTCGATGATTACGCCCACGGCTCAGATGATGGCGTAAATAGCTCACCTGCTGATGGAGTGAGTACAGAAAACGAAGGAGAAAATCCTCCGGCACCGATGGCTTGGAATTGCGATGGACGAAGTAATAGAAAGCGTATATCCAGTTCTGGATGCGTCGTCCCGTGACATCGCTGGCGATGAACCCCGGTTTGGTTTGTATCATCCAGGAATCGGTCAAACGGATCCATTGATCCAGATAACGCCTTTCGCCGGTCTGACGGTAGTGGTAGCCCAAGCCAACGAAGTAATAACATTTGTGCAGCAGAATCAGCCACTCGATGTCACGACTGGGATTCTCCAGCCAGTTGACCCCTTCAGGGTAATGATGGCGCTCATGGTTGAATGTGAAGACGTTGCGTAGGGTGGCGTCAATCTGAGATTTATTCAGATATTCATCATCGATCAGCGGGACAAAGTGGATGTGTGGCCGATGATGGAAGTGTTCCAGCAACTCCCAGGTTGAAAGGTGGATAAACTGCTGGTGGAACAGGGTTGGGGGGTGGGAAGGATTTGGCGCTTGTATTAACGCCGCATAAGCCGTTTTCACAACATGCTGCTCCTATTCTCTTGCCGTAACCGATGCGCTTGTTTGATTGTGTATCCAGCAAAGCGCCAGAAAGGTTCATCAAGAGGTCAATGCAGAGAGAAGGGCAACAGAGTGCCTTGGAAAACCAAGGCAAGGTGTTGAGGAAGGGTTTTGTGGATGTCGCCGTTCAGTTGGTTTGTTTCATCAATTCCATGGCAAAACTGACATCGACGACAGATAGGGATTGCCCATTGTAGGACCGCCGCAGAATATCCTGGATTTCGTCCGTGGAGAGTTTGGGATCCAGCTCCAGTAACAGCGCCACGATACCTGAAATTTGTGCCGTTGAAGCAGAACTGCCGGATAAGAAATTATAAGTGTCACCGGGAAACGTGGTGAGTATATTGTGTCCAGGTGCCGCAAGGCACCTGTCCTGTCCCTTTTCGGATGGGGCAAGCTGCTGAGGCAGACAAGCCGTGATCACTCGATCCATATTGGCTGGGAACCCGACATTAGGACCACTCTTTTCCGGTTTTGCTGCGACCACCACGATCCCCTTGTCCAGGGCTATTCGGATGAGTCGACGCAGCAGGGGGTCCTTGGGGCCGGTGAGACTCAGATTGATGATGTGGGGCTTAGTTGAATGGCGCTGTTTAATGCCAGCGCCAGGCTCAAGCTGGAACATCTGGCCGCCAAATCGCCAGATTCCGCTGACCAGCAAGCTCGTATCGGCCATAGGGTCACGTCCGGTGCCACACCCACGATCCCTTGTTGGTCAGCCTGGGCGGCAATGATGCCAGCCACCGCGGTGCCATGGATTTCTTCGTTGAAGGTGGTGGTACGGGTATGGATAAAATTCTTGTGCCAAGTGATCCGGGACTTGAGATCGGGATGCTTGAGATCGACCCCGGTATCGATGATGGCGATGTTGATTTTCCTACCCGTGGCGAAGGTGTGAGCCGTATCGACTTTCATCAGGCGCAAGTTGTCCTGCAATGGATAATAGGGATCGTCATGGGGCAGGTTTTGAGTCTGGAAGACATTCATGGATTGAACTTCCGCAACTCTGTCATCCCGGTCTAAAGTGGCGATCACTTTTTGCAGAGATTGTTGTGGTGGAACGAGCAGGACGGCGCAATGTTCGCCCAGTTCTGTGATGGGCCATTGGGAGGCGACTTCCAATTGATAATCGGCTGCCAATTTCCGGCTGACATTTTTGGCCCAGGTGGAACTGCCGTAGGTTCCACGACGCCGGTAACCACGTCCAGGCCCGCCGACGAAGACATGGTTGAGACTGCGATCAGGAAAGGTGACCAACACCAGCCGTTCCGCTGGCAGATTTTGTACTTCGATCAGGTTGCTGTCTTCTTTGCCAAAGATGGCCATAGGCATCAACAGAATAATGCCGATATAAATTATTTGTCTTGGCAGCGTCATGATTGCCCTCCTGAGGGTATGGCCTCGTGTACTACAGGCGAAGCAGGCTCCGCGAAGATGACCGAAGGAATCTTTCGCAGTTGCTTCAATGCCTGCCTGGGATCTGCCTTGTCGCCGATACGAATCACATAGGTGCTATGGCCTAAGATGAAATCGTCGCTGGCGATAATGTTGTAGTCGTCTCCCAGGGGTTGTAGCAGCTCCTGTAACTGCAGCTGGTTCACCGGCTTGGTAAAAATGATTCGTATGTCGTTGGGTTCGAAACGGGAGGGTTGAGGGGATGACAGGGTCTGATAGTCTTGATTCAGCAGTTTGCCGAGCCAAAATTGGGGCAGGATCATCAAGGACACTGCGGTTAGAATAATGAACGCCGTGAGGGCTAATGTGAGGGGCGTGGCGAAGAACGATCGGCTCAGAGGCATCCACCACCACTGGAGTTTGCCCACCGGTGGGTATATCCGTTGGGTCCCTGCCGTATGCGGCCGTTGCCAGAATTGCTGAAATGCAACTTCAGAAGAGGTTCCCAGGTCTGGAGACTGTTCGATGATCGTCGCCAATTGATAGAGTTGCCCCAGTGTCTTGCGACAGACGCAGCAGCGTTGTAAATGGTGCTTTACCGTCTGATGCTCGGTTTTGCTCAATGTGCCATTGGCGTACCAGGGTAACAACAGATTGATTTGTCGATGATCCAGTTTGTTGGGTAGCCGAAGAATTTTCATGGTTGCTCACCTGAAGGTTGCCCCGCCAATCCTGGCAGAATTTTTTGAAGTTTTTTGCGGGCGTAAAACATCCGGGTTTTGACGGTGTTTTCGGAACACCCCATGACTTGACCGATTTCCTGATAGGACATGCCGTAATAGTATGTCAATTCAAGCACCGTTCTTTGATCCTGGGACAACATGGCAAAAGCCACGGTCAGCCATTCGGTGTTCTCCTGTGCTTCAATGGGGTCTTTGT
>CAYUPV010000201.1:0-5180 GCA_964445885.1 uncultured Methylococcales bacterium | reverse complement strand
ACGCAAATAACTGATTATAAATAAGTTATATTTTGGGGTGTTAAACTTGGGCTAACGTCGCTACTGTTCTCAATAACTTGGCCTCATTACTCTATGAAACCAATCGTTTGGCCGAAGCCGAACCCCTGTTTCGCCGTGCCCTGGCTATCGACGAAAAGGCCTATGGGCCCGATCATCCCAAGGTCGCCATTCGTCTCAACAACCTGGCCTTGCTGCTCAAGGCCACTACCCGCTTAGCCGAAGCTGAACCACTGTTTCGTCGCGCCCTGGCCATTGACGAAAAGGCCTCAGGACCTGAGCATCCGGATGTCGCTAGAGATCTCAATAATTTGGCATTTTTGTTCTATGATAACAACCGCCTAAGTGAGGCTGAGCCCCTTTATCGCCGCGCCTTGGTCATTGATGAAAAAGCCTACGGACCCGATCATCCCAAAGTCGCGACCGTTCTCAACAATCTGGCCTTGCTACTTCAGTTCACCAATCGCTTGGCCGAAGCGGAGTCTCTGCTGCATCGAGCTCTCATCATTCTTCACGGATCAGAACGTAAAACCGGCCACGAGCATCCGTACATGAAAATATTTCTACAAAATTACCGTGCCCTGCTCAAAGCAATGGGCCTGTCAACCGAGGAAGTTGAACGGCGCGTGAAACAAGCGCTGGCGTTTTCCGGACCGCTGAAACCGATCGCTCCGATGCTTGAACCTGCTCCCAAGCCCCACGCTGGCCAAGTCAAGGTGGCGCAATGAACACAAACCGATCCACGAGAAAAATGAGGTCGCTTAAATGAAAATCTCTCCCAACGCCCTGATGCACCCGGAAGACGTGGCCGCCCTGGAAAGCTTGAAGGCGGTGCCGCTGTTTCCCACCGCGGTCAAGAGCTTCATCAAGCTCTTCGACGAGCGAATAATCCACGGCCTGAGCATGGCGGAAAAGATCCGCCTGGGTCCCAACCAGCTTCCCGAAATCTACCACTACCTGCCACCCATCTGTGAAACGCTGGGCATCGAGGAACCGGAATTCTATCTGGAAATGAACCCGATGCCCAACGCCTATACCCAGGGGGATACCAAAGTCTTCATCACCCTGACCTCAGGACTGGTGGACTATCTGGACGAGGACGAACTGCAGGCGGTCATCGCCCACGAATGTGGTCATATTCTTTGTCGCCATGTCCTTTATCACACCTTGACCATAATGCTGCTGCAATACGGATCGGCGGTTTTCGGTCCTGTGGCTGCGGTCTCGATGCCCCTGCGTCTTGCCCTGCTGTACTGGTTCCGGCGCTCGGAGCTGTCCGCCGACCGGGTGGCGGCGGCTGTCCAGAAAACTCACCGACCCATGGTCGAGACCATGGTGCGGCTGGCCGGTGGTCCCAAGTCCATCACTGGAAAAATCGATCTGGAACTGTACGCCAAGCAGGCCAATGCTTATGACCAACTGTTGGAAAACAAATGGGACAACCTGCTGCAAAACCTGGCGATCATGAACGTGGACCATCCCTTTGCTTCGGTACGTACCCGGGAACTGATGCGCTGGTCTGATACCCCTGAATACGCGAAGGTGGTCGATGCACTGCACAATCCTGAGCAGGCCTTGACCTGCCCCCATTGTCAGGCGCCGGTTCAGGCCAACTGGAAATTCTGTGGCCGCTGCGGCCAGGCCCTGGCCTTGAATCCCAAACCCACCTCAGAGGAGGCTCAAAATGGATAAACCCTGGTTCGACCCGAAAACCGGCGTCCTGATGCTGGACGAATACATCGCCGAGATGCCGTCATTCAAAAAGATCATGGCGGACAATGTGGTGACCGACGACGAAATCCTGACCCATGCCAGCAGGGTAACCGAATTGCTTCGTCAGTTGGAAGCTGCCTTGCCGGCCGATGTCAAGCCGCTGGCCACCGAGGCGCTTTGTGAACTGGCGGTGCTCTATGCGCTGCACCGCTTACGGTAAGTATAAGCCTTATCGCCAGAGACAAAGGCGAATGATTGCACTTGGACAAAGGAGTGGACGCAATCCGCCCACGTTAATCCCCATGGAGCCGTTCATCACAATCAGTCAACGAGGAAACGCCAATGGCCATGTTTGAATCCACCAAAATTGTACCCATCGTATTGCCCGATCTGACGCCGGTAGCCAACGACACAATGAACCATTTCCGAAAGCAGGGTTATGAAGTCGCGGGCGAACCAACCATCACTGGTGGCTGGGACATCAGCATCACCAAGGGGAACCTGTTTAAGACCATATTGGGGATGAAGACAGCCCTTAAAATCTCCATCGAACCGTCTCCGGCGATGACCACCGTGAAAGCCGATGTGGGTCTTTTCGGTACCCAGGCGATTCCCACTGCGATCGCCCTCTTGGTTTTCTGGCCGGTGCTGATTGCCCAAATGTGGGGTCTCGTCCAGCAGTCCAAGCTCGACGACGAGGCGATCGACTGTGTCGAGGCCAGCCTGAAGGCGCACGCACCGCATATCGAAGGACCTTCTTCTGGCGGGGAACAGACCGCCCACTGTCCAGCCTGCGGTGCGCGGCTTCCACTCGATGCCAAATTCTGCCCCGTTTGCGGAACCAAGCGGGCATGAACACAGACAGCATCCAGACTACCCTGGCTTCTCAGCAGGGCGCATCAGGATTTCTGCCTTCGGAAAGCGAATGGAACAAACTCCTCACGCTGATGCAGCGGGGGCTGGTGATCCCGGTAATCGGTCCGGAAATCATGCTCGTTAGGGAGGATCAACAAGAAAAGCACCTCTACGATCTGTGGGGCGTGGAGCTTGCAAACCGAAGACAAATGGAGGCGTTTCCCCCGGCAAACAACGTTCCACTGCTCTACCAGGTAGCCAATCATATCATTACCTCTGATCGTGATTTGGTTGCCGGCGATCTCGAATATGAAATCGACGAGGTCATCCGTCAGCAATCCTGGCCCCTTCCGGAAAGCCTGCGATTGTTGGCCGAAATCAGCGATTTTCCACTGTATCTGACGACCACCATCGACCACCTCATGGTGAAGGCACTGGAGGGAACCGGCAGGGGAAAACCGCTTCAGATTGCCTTCAAACTGGGTGGCGACAAGACCAGAAACGACCTGCCCGGCTGGTTTTCAATCGACAAAAAAGCCACCATGCAGCCGCTGGTCTTCCATTTGTTCGGTGCCACTTGCGTCGACCCGGGCGGATTCGCCGCCACCGAGGACGACCTGATCGAATTCAGTTGGAGCCTGATCGACCGGGAATATTCACCGGAGCGGCTCTACGATTACCTGTGCGAAAAGACGATCCTGTTGCTGGGTTGTGACTTCCCGGACTGGCTGGAGCGCTTTTTCGTTCGTTCCCTGGCCGGCAAACGTGGCAGCACCCATACCCGCATTCATTACGTGAGCACTCACGGCCAAGGCAATCTGCTTGATTTTCTGCGCCGCCGCCGGGCCAGGGTCTGGACGTCGCTGTCTCCGATCGACTTTATCCGTGAACTTCACGAGCGCTGGAGCGCGCAGCAGGGGGAAAGCGTCGGGCAGACAGAATCACCGTCCGGGATCAAACCGGGCTCGGTTTTCATCAGCTACGCACGAGAGGACCAGGTTTCGGCTTTCGCCATCCGGGATCAACTGGAAGCCGCCGGGATCGATACCTGGATGGATGAGAGCGGCCTGGAACCGGGAGCGGAATTTCAGTACGTGATCCAGGATAACATTGCCCGGGCAGGGTTTTTCCTCGCCATCATTTCCCGCGCGCTGGACCTGGATTCTGTTGATCGCCCGGGCCGGTTCGTGTTCAAGGAATGGAAATGGGCCGAGGATATCAATAGGGAACGCCGCAAATGTGATAATTTCCTGCAACCGGTGGTGGTCGATGACACCGTGCCGGGTGCTCCGTTCATCGATCCACCATTTCGTGACCTGCACTGGACCACTCTGCAAGGGGGGAGGTTGCCACCTGAATTCATCGCTTTTCTGACCAAAGGCATGCGGCGTTTTCGCAGCAACCGTGGGGCAGGACAGTGAACACCGAAGCGCTAACCGCAGCTCCCAGCAATCCCTGGAAAGGGTTGCATTTCTATACTGAAGCGGATCGCAACCTGTTTTTCGGACGCGACCGGGAAACCGAAGAGTTCCTGCGTCTGGTGCGCCGTGATACGCTCTCCATCCTGTTCGCGCGTTCCGGGTTGGGCAAGACCTCGTTCCTGCGCGCAGCGGTGATCCCCCGTCTGCGGGTGGAAGACCTCCTGCCGGTGATCGTACGGATCGATTATGCTGTCACGGCCCCTACACCGACCCTGCAGATCATTGAGGCATCCCTGGCGAGCGCACGCCAGGCTGACATCGACGTGGATTGCGAGGCAGGAACCGACACGGAATCGTTCATCACCACGGGAAATCCCACCCTGTGGGAATTTTTTCACCATTTCCGTTTCTGGGGGCCACGCAACGATCCGGTGCTGCCAATTCTGATCCTCGACCAGTTCGAGGAGCTATTCACTCTGGGCCGCCATGGTCCCCACACAGAGCAATTTCTCACCCAGCTCGCAGATCTGGTCGAAAACCGCATGCCAGAAACAGTTCAGCAACGCATCGAGACCAGCGGGGAACGGCCGGCTTTCGACACTCGGGTCCGATGCTGCAAGATCATCCTGTCGCTGCGCGAGGATTTCGTCCCGAGGCTGGACTCACTACGGCAGGTCATGCCGGCAGTGATGCGCAATCGCTTCGTCCTTCCCCCCCTGGACCAGGAACGCGCCATCGATATCGTCCTTCGAGCGGGTGAGCGCTGGGTCTCAGACGGCGTGGCTGCCGAGATTGCGGCAGTGGTCGCCGGAGAATCCCTCACCAGGGGAAGCTTCATCGAGATCGAGCCGGCCTATCTGAGCGTGATGTGCCACGAATTGTTCCGCCGTATGCTGGAGCTCGGCCGTGACGAAATCGGCCTGGACCTGGTTTCCGCCGAGCACGGTGATATCCTCGACGGACTATACGAACGTAGCTTCGAGGGAATAGAGCCGAAAACACGGATTTTCGTCGAGGACCGCCTGCTCACCGACACCGGCTACCGCGGCTCGGTTCCGGTTGCCGAAGCTGAGCGGGAAGGCATTCACCGCAGTGAACTGGAAAGCCTGGTGGACCGCCGCCTGCTGCGTTTCGAGGACCGGCTCGGCACCACCCACGTGGAACTTTCCCACG
>CAYUPV010000200.1:0-5197 GCA_964445885.1 uncultured Methylococcales bacterium | reverse complement strand
CGGCGTCCCGAAAACCAATACCCTGCTCCCTGCCCAAATGTAACTTTCACGGTAAGTTGTATTCATGGCTTACTATAATTGAGGTGAAGCATTCGCTGGTATCAACACACTGCACTTTTTCAGGAGAACGGGGTTGTTGGGTAAAAGTAAACAGTCGACTCATCAGGTTCTGGTGACCGGAGGTGCTGGATATATCGGCAGTCATACCTGTGTTGAGTTGATGAATGCAGGTTATGAAATCGTGGTGGTGGACAATCTGAGCAACAGCAAGATCGAAGCTATCCGCCGAGTGGAGAGGATCACTGGGAGGAACATTCCCTTCTTTGTTGCCGATACCGGCGACTTGGCGGAAATGCAGCGCATCTTCGAGTGTTTTCCGATCGATATCGTGGTTCATTTTGCCGGTCTCAAGGCAGTGGGCGAATCGTGCGAAAGACCCCTGATGTATTATCAGAACAACATCACTGGTACGCTCAATTTATGTAAGATGATGGAGCAGGCCGGCATCAGGCGAATGGTTTTCAGTTCCTCAGCCACGGTCTATGGTGATCCTCACACCGTTCCGATCACCGAAACCTTTCCTCTCCAGGCCACCAACCCCTACGGTCGCACCAAGCTATTCATCGAGGAGATCCTGAAGGATCTGGTGGCAGCGGATCAGTTGAAGAAAATGGAGACTCCCTGGACTGTCACATTGCTGCGTTATTTCAATCCTGTCGGGGCTCATGACAGCGGAACCATTGGCGAGGATCCCAACGGCATTCCCAACAACCTGATGCCCTATATCACCCAGGTGGCTGTGGGTAAACTGGAGCAGCTCAGGGTGTTCGGGGGAGATTACTCGACCCGCGACGGCACTGGAGTGCGCGATTACATCCATGTGGTGGATCTGGCCCGGGCCCACGTCAAGGCGGTGGAGAAACAGCTACAGCAGGAACCGGGGATGGTGTTCACCTACAATCTTGGGACCGGCACCGGATACAGCGTGCTGGAGGTGGTTGAGGCGTTCGAGGCTCAGTGTGACGTCAAGATCCCCTACCGGATCGTCGATCGCCGCCCCGGCGATGTGGCCGAGTGTTACGCCGATCCCAGCCTGGCACAGCATGAACTCGAATGGTGTGCCGAGAAGGGGATCGACGACATGGTCAGGGACGCCTGGCGTTGGCAGTCGCAGAATCCGGATGGCTATCCGGATTGAGAAGATTTATTCACTCATCATCGACTTGACTAGCCAGCGCCAACCCCAAACCAAGACCAATCCTCCGCTCAGTGCCAGGATCAGCAAGATCACGGCACGGAAATTCCAGGCAGTCGGATAGCGATCGGGGCGGACGGGTTTGGTCAGTCCCGGCAGACTGGCCAGATCCCGGTCACCACCGGCCACCTTGATCTGGGCCTTCATGCCGTGTTCGGTATGCTGGGCGATGTCGCAATGGACCAGATAGGTCTTCTTGTAGGGTGGAAGGATGAAAGAAGCAGTTTCCTCGCCGGGACCCGAGACCTCGATGGTGAACATGCCCTGCGGATAGATCTTGTTCGGCAGGCCGTGGACCATGAACTGATGACGGATATGATCATCATTGACAAAATGAACCGTCAGTCGGGTACAGGGATTCACCTCCCAGCTTTGTTGATCGTAGGCGAATACCAGACCGGGAAACTTTTTCGCATATTTTCGTCCAGCGTGTACGGTGATCTTTTGATCGCCAGCGATCTTCTGGCAGCCCTGCGGAAGGGTCAGCGGGTTTTCATTCATCACCATGCTGTCCATGTCCATGCGGTGACCGGCCAGTGCCAACCCAGGCAAAATCAGACTCAAGATCCAGAGTGTAAGTTTCATCGGCTTTTCCTCCATTGCCGCAACAAAGCAATCAACAATCCCAAAGTCAGGCCCAAGAACAGGCCGGAGATGATGATCCGGAAGGTGTTGGGGGGCAGGGGAGAAGTGTCGGAGAAGATCTCCCAGTCCTTGCTGCGGGCCCATACGGGCACCTGATTTTGATAGAACCAGCGGTTGAAGAAGGGAATCAGGTCCATTCCCTGGAGTTTGGGAAAACCGTTCTCATCCAAGAAGCGGCGGTAGATGACCAAGCTGATGTCTCCGCCCGGACCCACGCCGTCGGTGGTCACGCTTTTCTCCACATGATCGTGCATCAGCCAGGCGCCCTGGCCAAAACTGTGCAAGCCGTCCTCGTGAGTGTCGAGCACCAGATCCAGCCGTTGGGCCGGGGTTAGGGCCTGAACATCCCGGGTGACAGGTTTTTCCAATGGTACACCATCGGCTGCGATGGCCCGGGTCTTGTGACCATGGAGATGGAGGGACAGGGTTTGCGGATGACCGTTGAGTACCCGCAGCAGCACCTTTTGATCCGGCTCCACCACCACCATGGAATCACGCAGGGTATAGGGAAACGACTCGCCGTTGAGAAGGAAGAAATCCTCCGTGGCATCGGTGCTGTCGTAGTCCCGGTTCATGGCCTTGGCCACCAGACGGGGATCATTGTATTGTTGGATTGGCCGGTAACGCTCCTTGTCCAGGGTCTCGAAATGGAGGTCGTATTCCTGGTCGAAGCGTTTCCGGTTGGCCTGGGATCGGTGCCTGACCTTGCCGGCGCCAATGTTGAAGGTCTGCAACCAGTTGTTGGGCCGGTTCTGTTCCACGATGAACAACCCCTGCAGTCCCATCAGCATGTGTTTGTCGGTCTGGACGTGGCAATGATAGAGCATGGTGCCGGCCTGACGCGGATGGATTTCATAGGTGCGCCTCTCCCCCGGCAACAGCATTTTTTCACTGGTGACCGGAACCCCGTCGTTGCCCTGTCCATTGGGGCGAAGGTACGGATGATCGACTCCATGCAAATGAATGGTGTGGGGCAGATAGTGACTGTTCTCCAGGGTCAGGTAGACCGTATCCCCCTGTTCGATCCGTATGGGGGGAGAAGGGGCGCGCAACATCGGGTTGGCGTCCAGGTTGACGGCATCGACAGTAGCCATGCCCCTCATCTTGGGGACGAACACCCAGATCCCGGGGGTGACTCCGGGAGCAATGCGATAACCAGGGATGAAGAAGTCGCCGTCTGGTGTGCTGCCATTGAGTTCGGCCACTTCCAGTTTGATGTGAATGACATCGGGATCGCCGTCGCCGTCACGGTCGTTTTCCTTGATCACCGCATCCATCGCCAGGCGGGTCTTCATCAGGGTGGGCATGGTGACCCGGTTGGTCCCCTTGACCACGCTGGCAATCAGATAGGGATTGTCGGGCTTGCATTGCGGATCCTCTTCGATGTCTATCCCTTCAATGGTCTGGGGCTTGCGCCACTCGGGATGGTCGAACTGGCAGAATTCCTCGGTTTGATCCAGGGAGGGTACCCATTTGACCGTGGTGGGTGCCAGTAGGCCGGCCTCGGTCAGTTTGCCCGGGAAAAAGACCCAGGCCAAGGCCAGAGCGATGGCGATGCCAGCCACGTAAGCCAGGAAACGTAACACACTCATAACTTTTCCAATACCAGTTGATAGATGTTTTCCACTTCGCTGTCTTGGTTTTCCAAGAGTCGGTCCAATTCACTGCGCCGCGCCGAAACGAAATTTTCGTCGTTGATGGCGTTCAGGTTGACGATCACATTGATGGCGCAGCTTTTCAGGGCCGCATGGGCGGCCAGTACCCCGACGCCGGCATCGGAGATCACATTGGTATTGCCGGCTTGAGCTGCTGACCGGCACAACCCGATCACCTCGCTGCACAAACGGGCGCAGGCGAGTGGAACGTCGGTGGCGGTTTTGAGTGCTGCCTGGATTCTGTCGCGTCGATCGGGGGTATCCTTGGGTAGCCGGTAGCTTGCCATCACTTGGTTGAAGGCCGAAACGTCATCCCCGATGGCGGCAAGCAGGCGGGTACGCAGTGATTCAGCACTTTCGAGCAGGGTTTTCATCTCCTCCTCCACCGTATGATACTTGGGTTTGCCGAGAGTGAGATTGGCTACCATGCTCACCAGGGCAGCACCCATGCTCCCCATCACCGCTGCGGCACTACCGCCACCCGGGGTAGCTGAGGCGCTGGCCAGTTGATCGAGGAAATCCTGGAGGGTGTGCTGCTTAAACATGCTTCAACCTGTAAATAATTGGTGCAGAAAATAGCCCCCTATTATAATCGAGCCGCCCCATTCATGGATGTCTAAGGAGAATCCTGGTGAAAAAATTACTGTTTCAGTTCGATACCGATACGCACCCCGCCTCCTTTGATACAGTCGTCGCCTATGATGGTGGGGCTGATCATGTGATCGGTTATGGCTGCCTGAACCCCGACAACGTGGGTCCCCTGGTGGAAGGCACCATCTTCACCCGTCCCCCCAAGCAAAAGAAAAACACCGCCATTTTCATCGGTGGCAGTGATTTGCTGGCCGGCCAGGCGTTGCTCGACGCGGTCAGGAAAGCATTTTTTGAGGATTTCCGGGTCTCGGTCATGCTGGACAGCAATGGCAGTAATACCACCGCGGCCGCCGGGGTGGCAAAAATCGCCGAAGGTACGAGGATCGCCGGTAAGAAAGCCGTGGTGTTGGCGGGCACCGGTCCCGTGGGTCAGCGAGCAGCCGCCCTGTTGGCCAAGGAAGGGGCGCAGGTGATCGTGACGTCAAGAAGTCTCGAACGTGCCCAGCGGGCCTGCGAAGCCATGAAACAGAGGTTTGGTGTTCAGCTGACGCCCGTGGAGGCCTTTGACAACGAGACCCGTGGCGAAGTCATTCAGGACGCCCATATCGTTTTCGCCACCGGCGCGGCCGGGGTGCAGCTACTGGAAGAGCGGCACTGGCGGGATGTGGACGACCTGGAAGTGCTGGCCGATGCCAATGCCACCCCGCCTTTGGGAATTGAGGGTGTGGAGATGATGCACCGGGGAGAGAGGCTCCACGGCAAGATATGCTGGGGAGCGATCGGTTTTGGTACCCTCAAACTGGCCGTGCACAGGGCTTGCATCGCCAGGCTTTTCGAGCGCAACGATCAGATTCTCGATGCCGAGGAAATCTATGCCCTGGCCAGAGAGATGGCCTGAAGGGATGTCACTCCCGCCGCCACAAGGTGCCTTCAGGGGTATCTTCCAGGCTGATTCCCTGCGCCTTGAGCGCATCGCGGATCCGGTCGGCGGTGGCCCAGTCACGGTCTTTGCGGGCCCGATTACGCTCTTCGATCAGACGTTCGATCTGCT
>CAYUPV010000199.1:0-5202 GCA_964445885.1 uncultured Methylococcales bacterium | reverse complement strand
TGGACGGGTTCACGGCGTCCCGAAAACCAATACCCTGCTCCCTGCCCAAATGTAATTTTCACGGTAGCGCTCATGAAATCACCGTTTCACCCCGAGGCATGAAAGCCCTAAAGTCGAGGCAAGGGGGTTCGGCTCGAGGGCGTACACGGCCCGGACGGCCGTGTCCGAGCTTCCATGGATGAATTTACAGCGTCCCGAGAGACGAATCCCCTGCCTCGGCCCCAATGTATCTTTCTCAATAACATTTATGAAAGCCCTTTGTTCACCGTAATTTGATCTTTCAAGGTCTCCGATAAACCATACAGAGGTTATGAAATGTTTCCCATCCGCGATGAGAATCCGGTCATCCGAACACCGATCGTCACCTATGCCATCATCGGACTCAATATTCTGGTGTGGGCGGGAATGCAGGGGTTTGGAAGCCCCATGGCATTGCTCCAATCCATGTGCGATTGGGCCCTGATCCCGGGAGAACTGTTGGGCTATCTGAAGCCGGGTGAAAGCATTCCACTGGGAGCCAATGTAGAGTGCGTCCTGGAGAACCGCGCACCTTGGTTGACACTCGTTAGTCACATGTTCATGCATGGCGGCTGGTTTCATCTGCTCACCAACATGTGGTTCCTGTGGATCTTCGGAGACAATGTGGAAGACGCCATGGGCAGCGGCAAGTTCATCCTATTCTACCTACTCTGTGGCGTGGCAGCGGCCACTGCACAGATCCTTGGTGATCCCTCCAGTGTGGTGCCGATGGTAGGTGCCTCCGGCGCCATTGGGGGAGTGATGGGTGCCTACGCCCGTCTTTATCCCAATGCCCGGGTGGAAAACATCGTTCCTTTTGGTTTCTATGTCACCATCATCGCAGTCCCTGCTTATTTTATGCTGGGATACTGGTTCCTGATCCAGATCCTCTCAGGTGTCCTCACCGATACCTCCGCAGGGGGGGTCGCTTTCTGGGCTCATACGGGTGGTTTCCTCGCCGGACTGTATTTGGCGGGCCCTTTACACCGTCCTGATTATCTGGCAGAGCATGTCGCCCAGACTCCCAGACAAAACAGCAAGTATCGCTGGTAGACTCATGAACGAGCCATTCTGGGAGTCCAAATCGCTACAGGAAATGACGGAACAGGAGTGGGAAAGCCTGTGTGATCGCTGCGGCCGTTGTTGCCTGCACAAATTATCCGACATCGATACTGGGGAAATCCTGTTCACCAACGTGGTGTGTGACTTGTTCGATCTGGATCAAGGCAGATGCACCCGCTATCGACTCCGGCAACGGTTGGTTCCTGATTGCATGGATCTGAAGAAGGAATTTCCGCCTCTGCAGTGGTTACCTTCCACCTGTGCCTATCGTCTACTATCCGAGGACAGGCCCCTGCCCTCGTGGCATCCCCTCATCAGCGACAAACCCGACAGCGTGCTGGAGGCAGGGATCTCCGTTCGAAGTTTTGCCGTTCCGGAAAAGCAGGTAGACGATCTCACCGACCATGTCGTGGAAGAGTTGGGCTGAAAGTCACCATTCAAGGATTTTCCACTGGTGGATACGTAGATTTTCTTCCAGATCACTGCGTCTCACGTCCATGTTTCCGTCACCATCGGTGTCCAGAAGATAATAAGGTGGGCCGATGGGAGGAATCACCTTGATCATGTAAACACGCCCACCGATACTGTATTCCTCGATTTTGTTCTTTCCTTCCCGCCGAATCGTCACCTCCGGTTGCAATTCTTCCTCTCCCACTTCAGACTCAGGCAGAGGTTCCAATTTGGGTGGGCGTTCATCAGCAGCCTGTACGCACCAGGCCCATCCCATCAATACAAAAAATCCCAACCGCCGCATGGCCCACCCCCAGTGTAAAATCAGTCTCGAGAATGCTTGGAAGCTATGGATTGGTCAATGTCAGCATGATCTTTTGACAAAGTCAAAACAATGACACAGGGTTTTTGCAACCGTAGGTTCCCGTATGCAGCCATTACACGAGCCAGTCAAGCCTGTATCTGAAATTTCATTATATCCTGCTTGTCCGGTTGCCCGTTACACATTGGGCGACAAACAAAAAAAGCGGAATGCATCGTTGCATTCCGCTTTTTTTGTAAGGTGGAAAGCCTAAAATCATTTGAGCCTCATGGGAATGACTGGATACCTCCCTCAAGAACTCGCGGATCAGGGAATTGCGCTCCTCATCCGGCAGGTTATCCGGCTTATTCGCCGTCGTTGCCTTTGTCTTCTGGCTCAGCCATTACCCATTTGTAAAACAAATAAGCTGCTGCGACTATAAGCAGGGTAACGACAATACCGCCCGGTGTCCGCATTTTTTCAACTAAATCGAGTATAGCTCCCATTACTGAACCTACCTTTTTCCAAAATTTTATTCGAGAATTTATAGTGTGCCGCGCAAAACGCAAGCAACTCCATTCTACGAATATCCCATCAACTGTCAAGAAAGTTCCCTCTCCGATCTCACGTTTTTTTCTTTTCTCGATGAAATTCAATAAAATGCTCTTCCTTTCAGGACAAACACCATGATGCGACACAGCAAGACCCGCTTTGCCCCCAGCCCCACCGGCCATATCCATCTGGGCAATGGGCGCACCGCCCTCTTCAACCGGCTGTTCGGCCAGACCTTTCTGCTCCGTATCGAGGACACCGATAAAGAGCGCAGCCGCAGCGAATACACAGCCTCCCTGCTGGAGGATCTGCATTGGCTGGAACTGGACTGGGACGAAGGCCCAACCTCCAGTGAACCCGATGAATACTTTCAATCCCAGCGACAGACACTTTATGACCGCTATTACAGTCAACTTGAGCGAAACGGCCGGGTTTATCCATGCTTTTGCACCCCCGACGAGCTTGCCCGCTCCCGCAAGCGTCAACGTGCCCAAGGCAAACCGCCGCGCTATCCGGGAACCTGTGCCCATCTGGACCAAGAGGAAATACAGATCCGGCTGGCGCAGGGACTCGAACCCACCCTGCGGTTTCGCGTCCCGCCAGGCAGGAGCGTAATTTTCGACGATCTCGTTCGCGGGGAACAACGCTTCGAGACCGATACCATTGGCGACTTCATCGTCCGTCGCGGCGATGGCATGCCGTCATTCTTTTTCTGCAACGCAGTGGACGATGCCCTCATGGGAGTCACCCATGTGCTGCGCGGTGAGGACCACCTCACCAACACCCCGCGCCAACTGCTGATTCTTGAGGCCTTGGAACTTCAGGCGCCCCGCTACGGGCATATTTCCCTGATCGTGGGAGAGGATGGTGCCCCTTTGTCCAAACGCAATGGCAGTCGCAGTATCCGTGAACTGCGGCAGCAGGGTTATCTACCCCTGGCAGTGATCAACCTGCTGGCACGACTGGGCCACCATTACGCCGAGGAAAAACTCCAGACCCTGCAGCAACTGGCAACCGGCTTCTCCCTCGAACACCTCAGCCGCTCACCGGCCCGTTTCGATTCTCATCAGCTCGACTACTGGCAGCAGCAGGCGGTACATCTGGCTGATGATGAAACATTATGGCAGTGGTTGGACGAAGAGACCCGGCACACGGTCCCCGGGCCCGAACGGGGTCCATTTCTTGCGCTGGTCCGAAGCAACTGTGTGTTCCCCCACCAGGCCAGGGAATGGTCCGCCATTCTGTTCCAAGACGACTTCCCTATCCGTGACGAAGCCAGAGAGATTCTGGAACAAACCGAAGCCGACTTCTTCCGCAGTGCAGTGGAAGTTTTCCGTGACCATCAAGACAATTGGAAAGCGTTCTTACAGGCACTTCAGGGCAAGACCGGAACCAAGGGAAAACGCCTGTTCAAGCCCCTGAGGGCGGCACTGAGCGGCCGGCTGGATGGCCCGGAACTCTATCGCATCTATGAACTGCTAGGCCAAAGCCGTATCCTGAAGAGACTTTCCCAATGGGCGTAAACACCATGTTGAAACTGTACAACAGCCTGACCCGTCGCAAGGAAATCTTCACCCCCATCGAACCAGGCAAGGTTCGCATGTATGTTTGCGGAATGACTGTGTACGACTACTGCCACCTGGGCCATGCCCGGGTCATGGTGGTCTTCGATGTTCTGGCCCGCACTCTCCGAATGAAGGGATTCGATGTCACCTACGTCCGCAATATCACCGACATCGACGATAAGATCATCCAAAGGGCAGCGGAACTGGGGGTCCCCTTTCAGCAACTGACCGAACGCTTCATCGAGGCAATGCACGAAGACGAACGTGCTCTCGGTTGTCTGCCTCCTGACAAGGAACCTCGGGCAACTCAGTCCATCGAGTCCATCATCTACATGGTTCAGCGACTCATCGACAAAGGCTATGCCTATGTGGGAGAGAACGGCGACGTTTATTACGCAGTCGGTAAATTCCAGGGTTACGGCAGACTGTCCGGCAAGAAACCCGAGGACCTGCGGGCCGGAGCGCGGGTGGAGGTGAACGAAGCCAAACGAGATCCCTTGGATTTCGTCCTGTGGAAACGCGCCAAGCCAGGAGAGCCGGCTTGGGATTCACCGTGGGGTCCAGGCCGGCCCGGCTGGCATATCGAATGCTCGGCCATGTCGACCGGTTGCCTGGGCGCCCATTTTGATATCCATGGGGGAGGGGCAGACCTGCAGTTCCCCCACCACGAAAATGAAATCGCCCAGTCGGAAGGCGCCACCGGTGAGACCTTCGTCAATTATTGGGTACATGCCGGATTCGTGCGCGTCGACCAGGAAAAGATGTCCAAATCCCTGGGCAACTTCTTCACCATACGGGAAGTTTTGCAGCAGTTCCCGGGAGAGGTGGTACGTTTTTTCATCCTGACCAGCCACTACCGCAGTCCCCTGGACTACTCCATCGATTCTCTGGAAAAGGCCCGCGCAGGGCTCACCCGCCTCTACACCGCCCTGCGCGGACTACCTGTGACAGAGAGCGGAATACAGCAGACAGATCAACGAAGGAAGGAGGATCAACCCTGGCGCGAGCGCTTCGAGACCGCCATGGACGACGACCTCAATACCCCGGAGGCGCTTGCCGTGCTGTTCGAACTGGCGAAGAAAATCAACCGACTCAGGGAGAAAGACCTAATAGCAGCGGCTCGCCTGGGTGCCTTGTTGAAATCCTTAGGAGGCGTTCTGGGACTGCTGTCTCAGGATCCCGACGCCTTCCTGAAAGGCGGAGCGGAAGGCGAGCTGTCAAAACAGCAGATCGAACGTCTGATCGAAGAGCGTA
>CAYUPV010000198.1:0-5222 GCA_964445885.1 uncultured Methylococcales bacterium | reverse complement strand
CGTCCCCGGCCTGGACGGCCGGGGTCCGAGCCCCCATGGACGGGTTCACGGCGTCGCTGAAAACAAGTCCCTGCCTCCTGCCCCCTACCTCGGCCCCAATGTTTAACTTTCACGGTAAGGAATCACGCATGACCGGAGTACGAATCGAAAAAGACAGTATGGGCGAGCTGCAGGTACCTGCTGACGCTCTCTACGGTGCCCAGACCCAGCGGGCGGTGGAGAACTTTCCCATCAGTGGTCTGCGTATGCCTCCGCCCTTTATTCATGCGGTGGCTCTGATCAAGCGCACGGCCGCTGAAGTCAACCGCGATCTTGGATTGCTGGACGAGGGGATTGCCGATGCCATTGTGAGCGCCGCGGACGAATTGCTGGAAGGCCGGCATGCCGATCAATTTCCAGTGGACGTATTCCAGACCGGCTCCGGCACCAGCACCAACATGAACGTCAACGAGGTCATCGCCCATCTGGCCAGTGAGCGTTTGGGCAGGCAGGTCAGCCCCAACGATCACGTCAACATGAGTCAGAGTAGCAACGACACCATTCCCACCGCCATTCACCTCAGTGCGGCGCTGGAGATCGAGCAGGGATTGAAACCGGCCCTGGATCATCTCGCCGGAACCATCGAAAAGCGTCGCGGCGAACTGGACGACGTGGTCAAGACCGGACGCACTCACCTGATGGATGCGATGCCGGTGACGATGGGTCAGGAGCTTTCCGGCTGGGCGGCACAGATCCGCTCCGGGCTGGCACGTCTGGAGGCTTCTTTGCCGCGGCTTTACCGTATTGCCCAGGGGGGGACGGCGGTGGGGACCGGGATCAACGCCCCTCCCGAATTTGCCAGCCGTTTCGCTGCCCGCCTGGCTGTAGTCACGGGGATACCGTTCGAGCCCAACCGCAATTTCTTCGAATCCCTCAGCTGTCAGGATACCGCAGTGGAGGTGTCCGGACAGCTCAAGGCGATTGCCTGCAGTCTGATGAAGATCGCCAACGATCTGCGCTGGATGAATTCAGGCCCTCTGGCGGGCCTGGCGGAGATTGAACTGCCGGCGTTGCAACCGGGTAGTTCCATCATGCCAGGCAAGGTCAATCCGGTGATTCCGGAAGCAGTGTGCCAGGTGTGTGCCCAGGTGATCGGCAACGACGCCACCATTACGATCGGCGGTCAGGCCGGAAATTTCCAGCTCAATGTGATGCTGCCGGTAATCGCCTACAATCTGCTGCAGAGCATCGACATTCTGGGGAACGTGGTCCAGGTACTGGCGGACAAGGCAGTGGCCGGCTTCGTGGTCAAGCGCGACAATATAGAGCGTCCCCTGGCACGTAATCCCATTCTGGTGACTGCGCTCAATCCCGTGGTGGGGTATCTGAAGGCGGCCGGGATCGCCAAAAAGGCCTACCAGGAGGGACGGCCAGTGATCGAGGTGGCGATGGAGGAGACCGGCATGAGCCGGGCTGAACTGGAGAAGCTGCTCGACCCAAGGCGTCTTACCGAGGGAGGCATCGTTTCGCCGTGAGTAGTCTGCTACTGAGTGAAATCTCACTGTATCCGGTCAAATCCTTGGGAGGGATATCCGTTTCCCGATGGCGCCTGGACTCGTTTGGCCTGTTTCTGGATCGACGTTGGATGATGGTCGACACGGAAGGTAATTTCATGACTCAGCGCAAGTATCCACAGATGGCCCGGGTGGTGCCCAAGCTGACTGGAGCGGAAGGGACGGGTCCCCATTCATTGATCCTGAGCCATCCACAGATGGGAACGTTCAAGGTGCCTGTTGCCGATCTGGAATCTCCCCGTGTCAGCGTCAGAGTCTGGAGTGACCAGGTGAAGGCGGTGCCCGTCGCAGAGGAAGCCGACCGCTGGCTCAGCGAGGCGATAGGCGTATCGTGTCAGTTGGTGTGGTTTGCTGATGACGTGATGCGACAGGTCGACACCCGCTATGCCGAGAAAGGGGACCGTACCGCCTTTGCCGACGGCTTTCCCCTGCTCTTGATCGGCCAGGGGTCATTGGACGACCTCAACCGCCGCTTGCAGGAGCCCCTGCCCATGCGTCGTTTTCGTCCCAATCTGGTGGTGACAGGTGCCACTCCCTTTGCCGAGGATGAGTGGTGCAGGATCAGGATCGGGGAAATAACCTTGCGCGTGGTCAAACCGTGCTCGCGCTGCATCATCACCACCGTCGATCCCGATACCGGCTGCTACAGCGGCAAGGAACCCCTCAGGACTCTGGCCACCTACAGACGCCGGGGCAACCGGATCTATTTCGGCCAGAACCTGGTCCATGAAGGGCAGGGCGAGATCAAGGTGGGAATGGAAGTCAGGATAGTCAGCGCAGGAAATTGAACAGCGACAGGTTCTGCACCTTGATGAAGGCCTGCTGGGCCGCCTGCAGTCCCACCTGTTGCAGGTTGAAACGGCTGATAGCCTTGGCGTAGTCCAGATCCTGGACTTGGGACAGGGTGCCTTGCATCTCGGTGACGAAGCTCTCGTTGACCTGATACTGCTGGTCGATCGCATTCAGTCTTGCACCGACGCTGGCGCGGACCGAATCGATTCTTTCCAGGGCACTGTCCAGGTTTGCGAGGGTGTCATTGAGGAAGTCCCCGGCGGTTTCCGGGACCCCATTGGTAGTGTTGGTGTCGTTGTCGGCAGGACTGCCTTCCAGCGCCTGGGCAAACTGATACACGATGTTGAACAGATTGTCCTTGTTGCCCACGGTATTGGCGTAATCCCCTTGGGTGGGAATGTCCTCGAACACGGTCTGGCCGGGGTCGCCATCGGCGATTCGGCGGGTGCTGCCCACCTGCAGCTTTCTCTGATAGTCATCCCCCTGATAGGCGTAGTACTGCGGCGCCGTGGTGGGGGTTTCAGCATAAGGCTGGGTGTGGGAAAGACTGCCGGAGAACAGGTATTCGCCGTTGGCGTTTTTGGTGTTGGCCAGACCCAGCAATTCGTCCAGTCCCTGCCGCACCTCCTTGGCGATGGAAGCCCTGTCCTCAGGTTTGAGGACGGCTGTGTTATTGGCCTGCACGGCCAATTCACGGACCCGCTGCACGATGTCGGTCATCCCCGAAAGGCTGGATTCTTCCAGTGACAGGCGGTTCTGAACCAAGGTGATATTGTCCTGATATTGGTTGTGTTTGCGGATTTCCTCCTGCAGGTCCAGGGTACGGGCGGCGGCGATGGGATCATCCGACGGGGTCAGGATCCTTTTGCCGCTGGCCAGTTGAAGCTGGGTCTTGTTCATCCTGTTTTGCTGGTCGAGGATGGCATTGACACCCAGTTGCTGCATCAGAGAAGTTGACAGGCGCATGCTTACCTCCTAACCGCATTGAGCAGGGTGTCGAATGTCTGACTGGCTACGTTGACCACCTGGGCAGCGGCCTGATACGCCTGCTGGAACCTCAAGAGATTGGCGGCTTCCTCGTCCAGATTGACCCCTGAGACCTCCTCGCGCGATTGCAGCGCCTGTTGTTTCAGGGCCTCGTGGGCGCCGCGGCTGATTTGGGCCGATCGCGTCTGGGTGCCCACCTCCGCCACCAGTTGAGTGTAGCTGTCCTGAAAGGTGGCCTGGCCGCCGAGCATCTTTTTCTCCGCTTCCAGGGAGGCCAACTTGAGGGCATTGCCGTTGTCACCTATACCTCCCGTAGAGGTGTCATTCTCTGCCGCTGCAATCTGACGGGGGTCGGTGAGACTGACGCCGATCTTTCCTGCGGTGTCGGCGGTGGGGCGGATCAGGAATGAAGCGGGTCCCGTGGGCGGGGTAGGGATATCGATCTGGATTCCGTCCTGGTTGTGAGGGAACGAACTGATGGTCGTCTGGGTTTTGTCACTCAGGCGGGTCAGCGTATAGGTGCTGCCGTCGTAATCCAGGCGGTAGTCGCTGGCTTTGAGGTCAGCGATATTCGTGACGTCATAACTGGCGGTGACTGTACCGGTTCCGTTCTGCAGCACCGGAATCTCCGGTGACTGCAAAGAGAAGAAGTCGACATTGGTGTTGCCGTCGAGATCATACCCTGCCTGGTGTAGTTGGTTGAACTCGACCGTCAGCCCTGCAGCGAGGCGTCCCAGCTTGTTCTCGGTGGGTGTCAGGACTTCGTTCTGGAAGCGCAGCAAGCCACCAATTTCGCCGCCGGATAAGGTGCTGGTGATGGTGAGGGTGCTGGTGCCAGTGTTGAGAGTCACCTCTTGAACATTGGGATCCAGGTCGTTGGGTTTCAAACCCAGCTTGCTGGCCCGGGCATTGCTGACCAGTTCCTGGCCGTTGCCGATGAACACGCTCATCGCGCCGTTGTCCTGCGGCACCGGCGTGACATCGACTTTCTCGGCAAGCTGCACGATCAACTGATCACGTTTGTCGAGCAAATCGTTGGGGGGCTTGCCCTGGGCTCGGGCCTGTTCATAGACGATCTTTTCGTTCAGGTTGGCGACTTGGCCGGCCAGGGTGTTGATCTCAGCGAGGTTGTTCTGCAGGTCGTGTCGGGTCTGGTTGCCGATCTCCTTGAGGCGGGCATCCAGGGTGTTGAATCGGTCGGTGAGGGTCTGGGCTTCGGTGATGAGCGTTTGTCTGGCGGGGATCGAAGTCGGATCGCTGGCGACATCGTGGACCGCGTTGAAGAAGTTTTTCATCGCCGAGGACATGCCCAGATCCGGATCGGCGACGATGTTGTCGATCTGGCTGGTCAAGCGATGGTAGCTGTCGATGTCGGAAAAACTGGTGGTGGCATGGCGCAATCGGTTGGTGAGGAATTCATCGTAGGCACGCCTGACCGATGTCGTATGGACGCCGGTGCCGAAAAAGCCCGCACCAGAAAATTGAGGCTGACGGGTGGCGGTTTGGACCCTCTGGCGGTTAAACCCTTCGGTGTTGACATTGGCGATGTTGTGGCTGGTGGTGTCAAGCGCGTTCTGGTTGACCCGAAGGGCTGAGGTGGCGATGTCTAGGATACTGCTTCCCATCAGTGATCTCTTTGATTAGCGTGAAATCCCCACTCCCCCCCTGTTTCCAAGGGGGGAATGTGAGATAGGGGTGGAATGGTTTGATTGTCCTTGTTAACGCCCCTTAATGCAAAGCCGGATGGTATTTCCTCCCCCTTTATCAAAGGGGGATTGAGGGGGATTTTCTTCATTAGGACGATGTTCGGGGGCTTCATAAAATTACCGTGAAAGTTACATTTGGGCAGGGAGCAGGGTATTGGTTTTCGGGACGCCGTGAACCCGTCCA
>CAYUPV010000197.1:0-5246 GCA_964445885.1 uncultured Methylococcales bacterium | reverse complement strand
GATCTCCCGTTGGCGGCCACGGAATTCCTGGTATCCAAAGACGGAGTGGAGTATGTCAGCGGCGGTCACAGTGGTTGACATCAAAATCCAGGCACGGTGAGCGACTGTCCATTGTGCTCCGGACCCAAGCCCAGAATGAAAGGGGCCGCCCGTTTGGCCCAGGCGTCTGGATCAGGATAGTGTGGAGCCATACTGCCGAAGCAGCTGTCCAACATCGCGGTGTGGATGATGCCCGGATTGAGTGGAATCGCCGCCATGCCGGAGGGCAGTTCCTGCGCCAGCGCCTGGGTCAGTCCCTCGATCGCCCATTTGCCGGCACAGTAGGGCGCGACCTCGGGCGAGGTGGAGCGGCCCCAGCCGGAACTGAAGTTGACCACCAGGCCCCGCCCACGTTCCAGCATCGACGGCAGAAAAGAACGAATGACATGGTAGACACCCTTGACGTTCACATCGATGACCGCACTGAATTCCTCCACGGGCACCTTCCATAATGGCGCATTGGCGTTGATCAGGGCCGCATTGTTGATCAACACATCAGGACAATCGCCGCTGGAGAGGCATCGCTCGGCCCAGGCAGCGACCGCCGCAGGATCCGCCACATCCACCGCTTCGAAACAGCTGTCGGGCCAGCGCATCTGCAGCTCCTCGAGAGGGACCTGGTGACGCCCACACCCCCAAACCCGATGTCCCTGCCGCAACCACGCCTCCGCCAGGGCACGCCCCAACCCCCGGGTCACGCCGGTGATGACCAAGCACTGTTTATCTGGCATGATTCCGTATCTCTCCTGAATGTGCTAGCGCTACGACTGCCACAAATTATAATCAGTTTATCCCTTATGCGGATTTCACCCAAAATAGCCTGGGCTTTGTACGATTTCGCCAACTCGGCATTCGCCACCACGGTGATGGCCGGTTTCTTCCCCCTGTTCTTCAAGCAGTACTGGCATGGGGGCGATGCCGCAGAAAGCACGTTTCAGCTGGGGATGGCCAATGCCGCCGCCAGCGGCCTGATCCTCATCATCGCCCCCCTGATCGGCGCCATTGCAGACCTGGGGCGCTTTCACAAAATATTCCTGGGGGTGTTTGCCTCGACGGGAATCCTGGCCACCCTGTTGCTCGCCCCTCTGGGACCCGGCATGGCCCTGCCGGCTCTTTTTCTGTATGGCCTGAGTCTGTTGGGGTTTTCCGGCGCCAACCTATTTTATGATTCGTTGTTGGTTCAAGTTGCCAATGAGAACGAATACGAAAAGGTTTCAAGCCTGGGTTACGGTCTGGGATACCTGGGAGGGGGACTTCTCTTCAGCCTCAACGTATGGATGGCGATCGATCCCGGCTTGTTTGGCCTCTCCCGTCCAGAGGATGCCATCCGTCTTGCCTTTGCCAGTGTCGCCGTCTGGTGGCTGATTTTTTCTCTGCCTCTGTTCTACCGGGTCAGGGAAACAGGACAGCTGAGACTGGAACCGCGTTTGATCATCCAGGGTTGGCGCCAGGTGATACAGACAGTGGGCCACATCCGCCGCCACCGCCCTGCATTCATGTTTCTCATCGCTTATTGGTTCTATATCGATGGCGTCGATACCATCGTGCGTATGGCCACCGATTACGGCATGGCCATCGGCCTCGAGTGGCAGGATCTGATCAAAGCGTTGCTCCTGGTCCAGTTTATCGGCTTTCCAGCCGCCATCGCTTTCGGCTGGATCGGCGTGAAGATAGGCACCCGGAGAGCGATTTTCCTGGGATTACTGGTTTACGTCGGTGTCACCATCTTTGCCGCTAGACTCGATTCCGCCCTGGAGTTCTATCTGCTGGCCGCCACCATTGGACTGGTCCAAGGAGGAATTCAGGCCCTCAGCCGGGCGTATTATGCACACTTGATTCCGCATGAATACGCCGCCGAGTTCTTTGGATTCTATAACATGCTGGGCAAGTTTGCCGCGGTTATCGGCCCCTTTCTGGTAGGCATCACAAGTCTATGGTTCCACGACCCACGGGCTGGCATTCTCAGCGTTCTGCTTCTGTTCCTCATCGGGGCGGTACTGCTGTTGAAGGTTCCAGTCAGATGACTGCTGTCGTTTGACTTCTCCCATCGGGAAAAACGTCCAAATGTTTCATCTTTGTATACAAGAAGGTCCATCCCCCTTGGCGATGCCTTTGGTTGCCACAGGAGAGATTGTTTAATGCCTGTGGCAAAATTTCAGCCCTTTGAGAGGGTGTCTGTAGCTGTTTGACGACACGCTATCTAAATGTTTCTTAAGTATCTTTTCTTTTCCCGGCAACGACTGTCGCCTAGCAGGCGACAGTTCTCATGAAAAGAGAATAAGTTTCACCACAGCGCCCATGTGGCCCGGTCATCCTTTACTGGAAAATACGTTGCTCTATCAACATCCCTACCCAGGACATCATGAATGGCACTAATTTTGCTTGATGAATATAGCCAGTTTATTAATCCAAACTTGAAGAGAAGCAACTTATGGCTCAAAGTATGTCAGCTACCCAAGTCACCCTGAAAGGCCAGAGGGATTCTTCCTCTTCTTTGGCCGCCGAATCCATCAGCGATAATCCACTTCATGCTCCTCCCAGCACCAGTCTGGCTGCCAAATTATTCTCCATCCTCGTCGTCACCGTGGTGATTTTTGGCTGGATGCACCGAGAAGAAATTTACCTCTACACTCCGGAATTTGGGCTGGGATACTATCTTGGCATCGCCGGTTTTACCATGATGATCCTGATCCTCATGTATCCCTTGCGGAAATACGTGCGCTCCATGAGAAACTGGGGCTCAGTCAGTCATTACTTCACGCTTCACGTCGTCCTGGGCACCTTGGGACCTGTTTTGATCCTGTTTCATGCCAACTTCCAGGTCCACTCCCTCAACAGCTCCGTCGCCTTCTATGCGATGCTACTGGTGGCAGGCAGCGGCTTGATCGGCCGTTTCATCTATACCCACGTCCATCACGGACTCTTTGGCAGACACCTGACGCTGCAGGAACTACAGCAACTGTGCGGTATGACGGAAGACGAACTGGATCATGAAGCCACCATCCCGGAAAGCGTGCGGCATCACCTTCACGAATTCGAGCGGACTGAATTGAAGAGGTCCGGTTCATTTTGGCTTGGCCTCAAGAGATTGATCCTCATACGGCCATTGAAGACCACCTGGGTCAAGAACAAGGCGATACACGACTTAAGACGGGAGATCAAGATCCGAGCCAAGAATGAACGCTGGGAAAAGGGAATACTCCGCCAACGTTATGAACACGACAAGGAAATCATTTCGGCCTTCCTGTCCGCTGTTTGCAGAACGGCATCCTTCCGAACCTACGAACGGTTGTTCTCCCTCTGGCACGCGGTGCACGTCCCCTTTTATATTCTGATGGTCCTGGCTGCCATTTATCACATTATAGCGGTGCATATGTACTGAATCCGCTATACTTAGCTTTCCACAAGTATTGATTCACCTGATGACGTGAAGCAAACCCTGATTTTTTGTTTATTTTTTGTTGCCACCCTATACAGCTTCAGCAACCTCCAGGCAGGGAAGCTTGAATCTCTGGTGATGCCCGGCAAAGTCATCGAGGGACACGCCGATCTGGAAAAGGACTGTGACAATTGTCACAGTCCTTTCAAGAAACGGACTCAGTCAAGGCTTTGCCTGGACTGCCATGACAAGATCGCCGCCGATATCAACAAGCATAAAGGCTTTCATGGACGCATCAAAGGACTCAGTCGCGGACGCCTCAAAAAGGCTGGCCTGCGGGAATGCAAGACCTGTCACACGGAACATAAAGGCCGCGATGCGGATGTGGTCAATCTCGACAAGGATACCTTCGACCACAGGATGACCGACTTCCGCCTGAGGGGCAGGCACAAGACCATCGATTGCGGCGCCTGCCACAAGCCGGACAAGAAATTTCGCGAAGCCCCCTCCGACTGTTTCTCCTGCCACGAGGAGGACGACATCCATCATCAGGAATTGGGCAAGAAATGTGATGATTGTCACAATGAAATCGCATGGACCAAGGAGAAATTCGATCACAACCTGACGGATTTCCCCCTGGAAGGAGCGCACAGAAAAACCGCTTGCAACAACTGCCACCCCGACGAACGCTACAAAAACACTCCCACCGATTGCTATTCCTGTCATCAATCAGTCGATCCGCATAAGAGAATATACGGCAAGAAATGCGACAAATGCCACGCCTCGGCAGACTGGGAGAAAACCCATTTCAACCACAACAAAGACACTAATTTCCCTCACCACGGGAAGCACCGCAAGCTCCCCTGCCAAGCTTGTCACAGCACCAAGGTCAAACCCTCGGACATGGACAAGAGGTGCATCGCCTGTCACAAAAAGAACGACATCCACCACGGCCAATACGGCAAAAAATGTGACAAATGCCATACCGACAGGGGTTGGAAAAAACTGACGTTCAAGCACGACAAGGACACCGATTTCCCCTTGCGCGGCAAACACAAAAAGGTCTTTTGCGAGGACTGCCATAAAGGTCAGGTGTATGAAGAGGAATTGAAAACCACCTGTTACAGCTGCCACGAGCATGACGATGTTCACAAGGGACAGGAAGGCAAAAAATGCGAGCAGTGCCACAACGAAGAGGGCTGGAAAAGCAAGGTTCTGTTCGATCACGACCTCACCCGCTTCCCCTTGTTGGGTCTACATAGCATTGTCCCCTGCGAGGAATGCCATCTGGATGCAAAATACCAGGATACCGAAAGGGCGTGTTTTGCTTGCCACGAGGACGATGACACCCATAAACTAACCCAGGGCAAGCACTGCGAACATTGTCACAATCCCAACGGATGGTCGGCATGGATCTTCGATCACGACAAGCAGACCGATTATGTTTTGGACGGCGCCCACAAGAAAGTAAAATGCGAGGGCTGCCACAGGAAGGAAGTTGAGAACGACAAGGATATCAGCTTGACCGGCACCTGTTATGAATGTCATCAGATGGACGACATCCATCATGGCAGCTACGGTACCAGTTGCGAACGCTGTCATGTCACTTCATCATTCCGGGAAATAAAGTCACCAATCATCAGGCAGAACAATGGCAATACCAACAACAAGTAATCATTGGTCCTCTGTGAACAACGTCGAAAGCAGATGCTGGGGTAACACCGCGAAATCAGGGCGGATGGCAGCCTTTCTCAGCTTTTGCATTGTCGCCTTTGGGCTTTATTCCCTGACTTTTTCTTCCCCCGTCATGGCGGCCACACCCGAGAAC
>CAYUPV010000196.1:0-5263 GCA_964445885.1 uncultured Methylococcales bacterium | reverse complement strand
CGAAACGGAAAGCGCTCACGATTCACACCCATACGGGCCGGTTGTCCCTCTCCACCGGGCATGTGGGGGTAGCCACCCAAGAGGAAGGCAAGGTCGAACTGGTGAGTTTCAATGGCCAGGCACACTGGGAAGGACGGCTTGTGGTGGAGGGCGAATCCTGGATCGTCCAGAATGGGCAAGTGGCGCGAAAGGACCTCATGACACCGAAAAAAGTGCTCGAATGGCGCGCCTCCGTGAGCACGCTGGTTCCGGTTTTACGTGAGGCGCTTACCCTGTATCGATCTGGGAACAAGGATGCAGCCGCAGAGCGATTCTCGGCGATTCAGGCGGCCTTTCCTGAGAGTGCGGTTGCCGCTTTCTTCCTGGGGCAGATTGCCTTGGAGCGTGGCGATCTGGTTACCGGTATCCACCAATGGCGCCTGTATGCGCGGCTGGATCCCAAAGGTGCCAAGCGTAGACGGGTGCATCAGTATTTGACCGCCTTGATCGTCAAGGGAATGAAACATGAAATCCGGTCTATCCTGAAACAGGAAGACGCTCTTCGCCAAGCCGTGGTGGAGCCCAACACCCTCGCTGTGGTGCCGATTCTGCCCAGGGATGCTTCCGGCGCAGTACCCGGCGAGAAATGGCGGCGTATCGGCAAGGCGCTGACCGCCTTGATGATCGATGATCTGCAGGGAGTTCCGGGATTGCGCCTGTTGGAGCGGTTGAAGGTCGAGCGTCTGGTGGACGAACTGAACCTGGCAAGCTCCGGACTGACCGATCCCAATCGTTCGGCTCGCGTGGGACGCCTGCTTCGTGCCGAAAGAGTTTTGGTGGGTAGTTACCGCCTGCAGGAGGATAGACCATGATGAATTGCAGATGGGTTTTGTCTGGAGCCTTGGGTTTCTTGCTGGTCCAGGTGCAGGCCCAGGAGATCGAAATGGACATGGCCGTGGTCGGGACCGATAAGGGAAGTGTACAATCGGTGCTCAAGGATCGGGATGATTTGAACAGGCTGTTGATTCTGGAAAGAAGACTGGTTTCACAGTTACTGGTGGAAATGGGCATCGATCCAGCTTTACTGGTACGAAGAAAACCGCTACACAAGTTTAGTCTGCGCGGGCTGGAAATACTGGGGGAAGCGCTGGAGGCGATGGACCTCGGCAAATTCTCCAAAGCCAGGTTGTTGTTGAAACAACTGGATCCTGCCGAACTGAAGCAGGTTTCCAGTCTGCTGGAGCAATTGCCGGGTTTCGATGTGGATGAAGCGACTGACCGGGAGGTGACGGACCAGATTGCCATCCAGTCGACACCCTCGGCAAAGGATTATGCGGATGAGCTGGCCTCTTCTCCTGACTGGAAATTACTGGGTGATGCAGGCCAGAAAACGGGTCCCTTCCCGGTGGACCTGGAACGGCTGGTTCTGCCCGATGATTTTTCCACCGGCGATCAGGCCCAGAGCGATGAACTGTACAAGGAGGACGTCCCGGTGATTCCTCCTGAACCTCCGGCACCTCCGGTGCAGCCACCACAGGATGTGGTTCAGTAAGGTGGTGGGCAGACAGGAACCGGATTTGGAATCGGTCAGTAAACACAAATGGTTTGGCCGGTCGGCTACAAGTGCAGATCGAAACCTCCTGAGTGTGCTGTGTCTGATTTGCTGTCTCCACCCATGCCATGCTGTCGATTTGGGGCAACTCGCTGGGGAAAAGCTGCCTGTCGTCTATTGCCTTGAGACGGATGTGCGTCATGCCCGGCACCGATTCGGAACCGGGATACAGATCCTTCCGGGGACAATGCTGACTGTGTGGCATGAGATCGAAGGAGGGAAGCGGATCGAGGTTTTCTCCAACGATAATCTGCGCTCTCCCGCCAGGTTGCTCGAGTATGATCCCACCCTGGACCTGGCGCTCCTCGAAATCGCGCCGCGGACGGGGAAGGTCCTTGTGAACGAGGTATCGTTGCAACGTGGAAGCGAAGTGGTTGCCATAGGATGCCCCCTTGGTGGTGATCAGACGCCCCATGCAGGTATCATCCTCGATTCAGGCAAAAATATCGAAGGGGTCGATCTGGTCGAACTCTCAATGCCGGTCGCCAAGGGAGACAGCGGCGCTCCACTGTTCGACGGCCAGGGATTTCTGGTGGGCCTGATCCGGGGGTATGCTGTGGGCGATGAAGATGTCAGCTATGCGATTCCAGCAGGTGACATTGTCCGTTTCCTTGCCAAGGCCGGGGTTCCCGTGGACGAAGTCGTGACTTACAGTGACATCCGAAAGCTGATCGAGCAGGGGGCGGATGAAGCTGAGGTGCTGTTGCTCGCGCATACCGCCAAACGGCAGGCCGATTATCGTCCCTATCTGCTGCTTGGTTTGTACTACGAGGGGCGGGAGGAATACCCGAGAGCCTTGACCTGGCTTATCGAAGCGGCGGAACGGGATACGCATCGGGTGGAGATCTTCGAAGGGCTGTGCCGGCTCTATTCGAGGATCAAATTCACCGATGCGGAAACTCACAGTTGTGCTTATGCCAAGCGGTTGAAGGATCAAGGGAATGGACGAACGGCCCACTGACGACGCCACCGTGACGGTGGAACCCAAACGCCGTGAAGGGCCGGAGAGGATAGGGCGCTATCTGATCGAGAAACTGCTGGGGGAAGGTTCCATGGGACGGGTATATCTGGCCCTCGATCCCGCCATTGAGCGTCGGGTGGCGTTGAAGGTGATTCATCCTCATCTGCTGCAGTCCGACCAGGGACGCGAAATCGTGGAACGTTTTCGCAGGGAGGCCAAGGCGGCAGGGAGACTGTCGCATGCCAATGCAGTGGCGGTGTATGACTACGGTGATGATCCGGCCGGTGCGTACATCGCCATGGAATATGTGGAGGGGAAGTCGCTAAAAGAGTATCTCGAGGAAAGGGGACGCATGGAGCTGACCCAGATCCTCGAGTTGATGACACAGTTGCTCGACGGCCTCGACTACGCTCATCGCCACGGTGTGGTCCACAGGGATATCAAACCGGGCAACATCATGCTGTTTGCCGATGGACGGATCAAGATCACCGATTTTGGCATCGCTCATCTCGACGACTCCCAATTGACTCGAACCGGTATGATGGTGGGATCTCCTGCCTACATGGCTCCAGAGCAGTGTCTTGGGACAACGGTGGACGGTCGGGCAGACATTTTTGCTGCAGGCGTCGTGCTGTACGAGTTACTGACAGGTGAACGTCCATTCGCGGGACAGCAAGGGACCACGATCGTGCAGAGGATTCTTTTCGCCGAGCCCGATCCCCCTTCCAAACTCAACCCCTTGCTTCCACAGGCACTGGACAGGGTCGTACTGACGGCCCTGGCGAAAAAACCCGCCGACCGCTTCCAGGATGCCGCTGCTTTCCGTAAGGCTCTGGAACAGGCCATCGCGACTCCTGGCGGCGTGCGATCATTCAGACGGTGGCTGATGCTGATGCTCCTGCTTTCACTGGTGACTGTGGGAGGAAGCATTGCCTATTACCTTTGCTGTTTGCGTGAGCCCGGAGACACCCATTCGCCAGTGAGTACCGGCATCGCAGAGGTGAGCAGCGAACCCGCAGGGGCTCTGATATTGCTCGACGGTGAGCGTTTCCTTGGGGTCACCCCAGCGATGGTGACGCTGCCCGCGGGCAGTCACCGGTTGGTGTTGAGAAAATTTGGTTTCCGGCCGACCGAAGTCGTGGTAGAGATTCCCGCCGGGACGTCGGTACCCATTGACATCATCCTGATGGAGGATTCCTCATGAGAACGTTCCTGTGGTTGTGGTTGCTGGTAACTCCTCTGGCAGTGAGCGCCTCCCTGCCCCCTTTCTCTGCGCAAGACGTGGATGGTGAACATTGGGATACGGCGCGCCTGGACCGGAAGCCGCTGACGATCCTGGTGTTTTTTTCCACTTCCTGCAAAATTTGTGGTGACATGATCGAAACCCTTCAGGGACTCGATCAGGACGGTGTCTTTACCCTGGCGGTCAGTACCGAATCCATGGAGAAACTGAAGCAATTCTCACAGCAACGGGAAATGAGTGGCCCGGTGCTTCACGCCAAGGCGGAGGTGCTCAAAGGATTCCGGGCCCTGGGAGTCTATCCCACTGTCTATGTGGTGGGTCCTGAACACAAAGTCCTGGATCATTTCCAGGGATCGGTGGCAAAGGGACAAGAACTGTGGCTGATCATCGCTGACCGTTTGATGCAGCGTAAGTCCTACAGTGCCGCAGCGAGCCTATACAAAAGAGTCGATGCCGCTCCCTATCGTGACAGGGCGCAGCTCGGGCTGGGTTATAGCCTGTTGAAACAGGGAGAATCCGAACGGGCTCGACAGATCTTCGAAAGCCTACTGTCCTCACCTATGGCCGCAGGCGCTTGGGAAGGACTGGCGGAACTGCGTCTGGATGCAGGTGATCTGGAAGCTGCAGCGGCTGCGGTGGGTGAGGTTCTTGCTCTGGACCCAAGACGTCCGGTGGCCAAATCCCTGGAGGCGAGGATTCGTTTCCGTCGGGGCCAGTTGGCTGAAGCTGAGCGGGATATCCAGCAGGCTGCAAAGTCAGTGTCCAAGGCCGATTTCACTTGGCAGAAGGCCGATACTCTGATTGTTGAAGGGAATCTGGCGCGTCGGCGGGGCAAACCCAAACTTGCGCTGGCTTCGTATGAGAAAGCCAGCAAAGTGACTCCCCTGGCAGTAGAAGCCGTCTCCAATCAGGCGGTGGTGATGCTCGAGGATCTCAAGCACCCCGAGGAGGCGGTCAAAACCCTGGAAAAAGCCCAACGGTTGGACCCACGCGATGCATTGATTCGCACGCTCCTCATACAGGCCAGGGAAGCCAAGACGTTTCAGCAAGATATGGAAAGGCGGCGTTATGTACAGAAGCTGGTCCGGGAGTTGGCAGAACGTTACCGGCAGAAGCGGGCACAGGAACCCGCCCGCCCGGAAGACGACTGGACCTCACCTCCACTGGCTTTGTCCGTGCTGGACTTTCGCAATCGCTCCCCATCCCTGGTGGACAGGATTGGAGTGGAAAAAGCCCTGCGCGATGCCCTGATCGATCAATTGCGCCAGCGTGGCATGGTCGTGGTGGAAAGGGAGGTGCTGGACAACTTGCTCGAGGAACTCAACCTCGGCAGCTCTGCTCTGGCCGATCCTGAGGTCCAGCTACGCCTCGGGAAGGTGATGTCTGCCCGGCTGCTGGCTTTGGGCACGCTGTCTCCCAAACCCAAAAAGGGGCTCAGTTTCCTGCGCCTGATCGAGACGGAGACCAC
>CAYUPV010000195.1:0-5380 GCA_964445885.1 uncultured Methylococcales bacterium | reverse complement strand
CCATAAGGCCGGTGGTCCGTAGAGTGATACCCCCACCCGACTCAGTGCTGTAAACGTGCATGCCGCCAGCCAAAGATGCCCGGTAGACGTCGATCCTGATCTCGGCCGGATTGATATCGATGACTATGTCGTCCTCCACTTCGGGCGAGACGAACACGGCGGCAAACGAGGTGTGGCGGCGATTGCCCGAGTCGAAAGGGGATTTGCGCACCAGCCGGTGGACCCCGGTTTCGGTCCTGAGCCAACCGTACGCATAGTGGCCTTCCACCTTGATGGTGGCGCTCTTGATTCCTGCCACTTCGCCGGGAGACAGTTCGATGATCTCGGTCTTGAAGCCCTTGCGTTCGGCCCAGCGCAGATACATTCTCAGCAGAATCTCCGCCCAGTCCTGGGCTTCGGTGCCCCCAGAACCCGCCTGAATGTCGACGAAGGCATTGCAGGCATCCATCTCACCGGAGAACATGCGGCGGAACTCAAGCCCAGCAACGGTATTTTCAAACTGGTCGAGGTCTTCGGCGACGCTGGCGATGGTGTCTTCGTCACCCTCTTCCAGGGCCATTTCCAATAGTTCCCTGGCATCGCTGAGGCCTTGTGACAAATGGTCCAAGGATTGAACGGTCTCCTCCAGTTGGGCGCGTTCCTTTCCCAGAGACTGGGCACGATCGGGATCGTTCCAGACATCGGGATCCTCCAGTTCCCTTAGGATTTCCTCGAGACGTTCCTTCTTGTGATCGTAGTCAAAGGTACCCCCTCAGGGCCTCGACGCGGCCCTGGAGGTCGTCGATCTTGCGGGTCAGTTCGTTAAGCTCCAAAGCTTCCATGGTGGTATCTTATCCGGTTGAGAAATTCAAATAATTTTACCTTAAATAGACGGCCATGACCGTAGGAAGTTTTGTTGCCACGTTTTGCATGGATGTATAGCTCCTGAAACGTCTGCGATCCTGCAGGCGCAGGTTGCCAACCTGCCCGTTGATGAGGCTTTCATCTGCTGTGAGGATGGTTCGTCCTTCATAATCGCTAATATGACAAAATCAGTCCCATTTCGTTTGTCTATTGCATTACAGCACTATCTGGCTGTCCAGCACCAGGCAGTGGAAGCCGAGGAGCGCGGGATTCTCGATGGTGGCGACCCGGAATCCCTGCACCGCTTCCGTGTTGCTCTGAGGCGTAGCCGGGCATTGCTGGTCGAGTTCAAGGTTCACCTGTCACCGGAATTGGATGATCTTCGTTGCCGCCTTGCGGAGGTTGCCCATATCACCAATGATTGTCGCGATGCTGACGTCTTCCTTGCTGCCTTGGCCCAGGATCGATTCGAACTACCCGCCTTTCTGCAACCAGGGTTGGATGAGTTGGATGATTTTCTTACCCGTCGCCACCGGATCTCACAACAACGGGTGTCCGAGATGCTTAGGGGTGAGAACTACCGATTGCTGAAGGCTGAATGGCGCAAGTGGCTCAACAAACCGGCGGATCAGTGGGTACGCCCAACGGCTCGAGGGTCTCTGTCTGAGGCGCTGAAACAACGGACCCATCGCCGTCATCGTAAACTGGTGCGGAAGTTGGGATCACTGTCACCGGACACGCCTCCCGAAGAGGTTCATCGGTTTCGGATCGCCTGCAAGAAACTGCGGTACCTACTCGAATTCGCTGCGAGTACCCATGACAAACAGGCCAAATCTGCCATCGGAGTGCTGAAGAAGATTCAGCACTGGCTTGGTGACCAGAACGATGCCTGGGTTCAGTCGGAGTGGCTGCGTCGGTATCTGGAGGATAACGAGCCGGACCAATGGACCGCAGCAGCAATAGGCTGGTTGTTGGCGTTGCAGCAGAGACGTCAATACCAAGCCTAGCTCGGATTATTGAAAAAACGTCACAAACTGCTGAAGCTTCCGTTCTGACCCTCAGTCCCAACGGTCTTCGCGTACCTGGACGATGCCATCCACCACCCTGACTGGGAATACGTGCAGGTCTTCGTAGGCAGGAGGACTCAGCACCTCACCGGTTCGGATACAAAAACGGGCACCATGGCGTGGGCACACGATGGTATCGCCCTCCAACTCGCCACTGGCTACTTCGGCACCGTCGTGGGTGCAGACGTCCTCGATGGCATAAAACTCACCACCGAGGTTGAACACCGCCACTTCGGTGCCGTCCAGATCCAATACCACATGATCGCCTGGCTTCAGATCTTTTGCCTGACAGACATCGACCCAGTTGGACATCGCCTTTCTCTCTTGCCGATTAAAGGTATGCTTGAGTAAAAAATAAGGATGGGATTCGCATCGCCCTACCTCTGTCTGGTACCCAGACAGAAAATATCGTTACGTTCCCAGTGGTGAATCCTGTTATTCAGTACTAATGGGTTGTTCCTTTCCCTTCAGTGCTGACTCCAGCGAATGCCAGGCCAGGGTGGCGCATTTGATCCTGGATGGATATTGCCGCACCCCCGCGAGTACCGCCAGCTTGCCCAGCTCTTCCAGCTTGAGGTCTTCGTCCTGACCGGTGACGATTTTATGGAAGGCTTCGAACAGTTTTTCTGCCTCCGGTACCGTCTTGCCTTTGACGATTTCAGTCATCAGCGATGCCGAGGCGGTGGAGATGGCGCAGCCCTGCCCCTGGAAACTGACATCGGCAATACGGTCCCCGTCGAGTTTCAAATAAAGCGTGATGCGGTCACCGCATAAGGGATTGAAGCCCTCGATGGTGCGGTCGGCATCCTCGATCACGCGAAAATTGCGTGGGTTACGGTTGTGGTCGAAGACCACTTCTTGATACAGATCTCTGAGATCGTCCAACATCAGCCGAATACCTTGATGATTTCCTTGATGGCGTCCATGAGCTTGTCTACCTCCTCGCGGGTGTTATAGATTCCGAAGGAAGCGCGGGCGGTTGCCGGTACCTGGAAGAAGTCCATCACCGGCATGGTGCAGTGATGACCGGCACGGACCGCGATGCCGTAGTGATCGAGAAAAGTGCCGATGTCGTGGGGATGGACCCGTTCCAGGGTGAAGGAAAGGATCGCACCCTTGTGTGCCGCGGTGCCGATGATCCGGAGCCCGGGGATCTCCATCGCCAGATGGGTGGCATACTCGATCAGATCGTGCTCGTGGGCAGTGATGAGGTCCCAGCCGATGGCCTCCACATAGTCGATGGCTGCCCCCAGTCCCACCGCCTCGGCAATCGCCGGCGTGCCGGCCTCATATTTGTAGGGAAGCTCGTTATATTCGGTCTTCTCGAAGGTGACGCTGCGAATCATTTCACCGCCCCCCTGCCAGGGCGGCATCGCTTCCAGAAGTTCTCGCCGGCCATAAAGCACTCCGATACCGGTAGGGCCATAGACCTTGTGGCCGGAGAAGGCGTAGAAGTCGCAGTTCAAAGCCTGTACGTCAACCGGGAGGTGGGGGACCGCCTGAGCACCGTCGAGCAATACCGGTATTTGCCGGGCGTGGGCCAGGTCGATGATCTCGTCCACGGGATTGATCGTACCCAGGGCATTGGACATGTGGACCACCGACACCAGCCGGGTGCGGGGTCCCAGCAGCTTTTCGTATTCCTCCAGGATCAGTTCGCCCCGGTCGTTGATCGGAGCGACCTTAAGATTGGCACCGGTTTGCTGACATACTATTTGCCAGGGGACGATGTTGGAGTGGTGCTCCATGGCGCTGATGAGGATCTCGTCGCCTTCCTTGAGATGAGTGCGACCGTAGCTCTGGGCCACCAGGTTGATGGCCTCGGTGGTGCCACGTACGAACAGGATTTCCTCGACCGCCTTGGCATTCAAGAAGCGGCGAACAGTTTCTCTGGCGGCCTCGTAACGGGCCGTCGCACGCTCGCCCAAGGTGTGCACGCTGCGGTGAATGTTGGCGAAATCGTGACGATAGAACTCGGCCAGAGTGTCGATGACCTGGTTGGATTTCTGAGCGCTGGCGGCATTGTCCAAATACACCAGAGGCTTTCCGTGAACCTGCTGACGCAGGGCGGGGAAGTCGGTGCGGATGCGGCCGATGGGATAGTCCTGGGTGGAGGCTAAAGATACGGTGCTCATAGGGTTTCATCCAGTTCGATGGCTTGGAAACGGTGGTCTAGCTGTTGATGCAGGTAACCGCGCAGCGGCTCGATGTCGACTGCTTCGATCAGCTCGTTGACGAAGCCGTAGAGAAGCAGCTGGCGGGCCGCCTCGGCATCGATGCCGCGGGTCTCAAGATAGAACAGCGCATCCGGATCGAGCTGGCCGACGGTGACGCCATGGGCGCATTTGACGTCATCGGCATAGATTTCCAGCTGCGGTTTGCTGTCCACCTCGGCGTTGTCGGAAAGTAACAGGTTGCGGTTGTTCATGGCTGCATCGGTTTTCTGGGCTCCGGGCTGAACCACGATCCGCCCCTGAAACACGCTGTGGCCACGATCTTCGGCGATGGCCTTGTAGGTTTCGCGGCTGGTGCCATTGGGCTCGGTGTGTATCAGCCGGGTATGAGTGTCCAGATGGCGGCGGCCATCGGCCCAGTGAAGACCATCCAGGACGGCTTCGCAGCCTTCCTCCAGGTGGACGTGAATCTCGCTGCGGGCGAGGAAGCCACCCAGGGCGAATTGAGTCTGGAGAAAACGTGATCCGGCTGCCTGCCTGACATACAGGCCGCCGAAATGAAAGGCACGTTCGTATTCTTGCTGGATCTTGAAGTGCTGCAATTTGGCGTTCTCACCCAGCAGTATCTCGCTGACATGGGCAGTGAGGCCTGCGGCGACTCCGATATGGGATTCAATCACCGTGGCTTCCGATCCCTCCTCGAGCAGGATCAGATGACGGGTGGGGATGGCTGCCGGCTGAGTCTGGATGTGAAGGATCTGAATCGGATGCTCTAGTCGGGTACCGGGGCTCAGACTGATCAGTGCGCCACCGTGGAACAGGGCGGTGTTGAAGTCGATGAAGCCGTGATCCACGTCCACTGCCTGTCCCAAACCCCGGGCGAGCAGATCAGGATGGCGCATCTGGGCTGCATGGAGGTCACAAAAGACCACGTCGCCAGCCAGGGCCGGATGGGACAGGTCGCGTGCGAAATGGCCATCGATCAGCACCAGGTGCCAGCAGTCCGGCAGCAACTGTTCCTCTATCCAGGCCCCATCGACGCTGCCCGGGGAGGTGGCGATGGCGAAACGCTTGCGTTCGATGGCACTGGCGTTGGTGTATTTCCATTCCTCTTCCCGGGGGGAGGGGAAACCGTGTTTTGAAAATCGTCCGAGGGCTTGTCCCCGCAGACCCGCCAGCCAGGCGGGACTCTGCGACGCCAGGGTTTCAGCTTGTGTCCTATAGGACATCAGGGTCTCAGCCAGCAGGGCCATCAGCCTCGAGCCTCCAGGGTCTGTTCGATCCAACCGTAACCCT
>CAYUPV010000194.1:0-5387 GCA_964445885.1 uncultured Methylococcales bacterium | reverse complement strand
CCCTGGAATACCAACCTTGAGCGAAAGCAAGAGGGCTGATTCCTTGGCGCTTACTGTCTAACCGTAATGGAGATCAGATTGGTAAGATTTTAAGGCTATCCCGCCGAGTTTCATCTCGGCGGTGGGAAGCACGGTCATATTACCGCCATCGTTGGCGACATTCAGGCAAGTGGCCCGCTCCAGAAGGTGAGCGTGTATGGAAAAGATGTCGCCGGAATAGGCCTCGCGCTTGGGCGGTCCGGGAGAACATAGACGTTTCTTTTGGACTACCTGACCGGTATCCCGAGAGAACCGAGACGTAACGCCATAATCCCGTCCCGAGGAACCACCGCGAGCGCCATGGATGCCCGCTTCAACGATGACAAAAACAATTCCCGCAACATTATTGATCCGACATCCAGATACATCTCTAGATCCAGCGGTCACTCGTTGACATGGCAAGACAATGTTCTCAAATCGGCTGAATCCGATCGGATTTTATTCCATATCCGCTTCAAGGGTTTCATACATTTTTCGGATACGCTCTGGGCCGTAAATCTGTTCGAGTCTGCGCACCATAAAGTGGGCTTGGGCCATGTTCTGGAAATGGCTGATGAAAATGACGTTGACGGTGGCCCCACTCACGGCGCCAATCGCGGGTAGAGACTGGAGGGCGAATTTTTGCGAGACCTGGACGCTGAATCGCTGGGAGATAGTATTGATGAATTTGACCAAAGCCGGAGCACCTTCTGAGGCCAGGCCTTTTTTCATCACGTGTTTTGCTGACTCTTCCATCGTTTTGGACAAGAAAGCCCGGACTGCATAATAGCCTATGTCTGTGTTGTCATCCGATTTGGATTTCCCCCCCAGTGCAAACACTTCCATACAGGCCAATTTGACCCTTGGGTCGCTCAGATCCTCTCCATGTTCACGGGCAATGGCGGCGATGGCACGGAGCATCAGGGTGGCGGAAACGGGCAGTTCGACGGCCAGGCTAGCGATACCGAAACTCCCCCCCAATGCTCCGCTGAGACCTGCCAGAACCTTGTGGGTCATTTTTGCCGATGGCCTCTTATGATCGGCAGGCAGAGTCAACAACGCGGCACGCATCGCCTTGCTCAGCGCTTCTCGGGTAATGAGCGTCACCGGCTTGACCAGATTCTCCGGCAACATGGCCAGCGCTTTTTCTACCGGCATTCCGATATAATTTGATAGCTGGGCCGTAAGACCTGGATTTTCCAACAAGCGTATCGCTTGGGACAAGGATTGGTAGTCGGCCGCAGTCAACGGGGCGTGCTGCCAATGAAAAACAGCCGAATCCGGTACCGCAACGATTTCGTACATTTCGATTATTCCTACATCATCATGTGTGGCCGCTTTTATTTGACAGCATCTGCAGAGGAAATACGCCAACAATTTGGTTGTGTCAACACTATCGACTGGCAGCCACGCTACAACATTGCTCCAACCCAAGTGGCGCCAATGATTATTTACGCTCCCACTCAATCTTCCCCACAGGAAGATTCAGGGCGTTTCCTGGAAACAGCCAGATGGGGACTGATTCCCTCCTGGGCCAAAGACGAAAAGATTGGTCAGCGTCTGATCAATGCCAGGGCCGAAACCCTAACCGAGCGGCCCGCTTTCAGACAGGCCCTGCGGCATCGTCGATGTCTGATCCCCGCCAGTGGATTCTACGAGTGGCACCGCTCGGACCATGGCAATCAACCCTATGCCATACGTCGCCGGGATGGTGAGCTGATGGCTTTAGCCGGACTGTGGGAACGCTGGCGACAGCCTCAAACCGGGGAAATGGTAATTTCCTTTATCATCATCACCGTCGAGGCCAACCGAACCATCCGCCAACTCCACCGCCGCATGCCAGCGATACTCGAAGATCAATGGTGGGATACCTGGCTCGATCCAGATTTCGAAGCTCCCCAGACATTGCTAAATCCCAATGATGACGATGTCTTAAGCTTCTATCCTATCATCACTTACGTCAACAATCCTCGTCATGACGACCCTCGTTGTCTGGCGCCTCTGAATCGGACCGACTCGCTTTTTGTCTGAAGCAATCCAGGTCCATACTCCCTGTTGCTAAAAATTGCTCCCATAGATCTGATTACAAATGGGCTTTTTCGCCATCTCACCTGCTGATCAATCGAAAGGTAGGTTCATAATGATCAGCCAGTTTCATTCTTTTCTGGGCCACGAGTTCCCAGAGCAATTGTTCCAAGGGTTTCACTATGCGCCGGTCACCCTGGATCTCAAAGGGTCCATGTTTTTCCACTGCCATGATTCCCTCTTCTTTGACGTTGGCTGCAACGATACCTGAGAAGACCCTTCTGAGCTCCGCGGCCAGTTGGTAAGCCGGCAAGTCAGGGGTAAGACGTAACTGAGCCATATTTTCATGAGTAGGGACCATCCGCTGCTGGAAAGACGGATCAATCACCAGGCGCCAGTTGAAATAGTAGGCATCGTGGGTGTGGCGGCGGTAACGCCGAACCTTTTCCAGACCTTGACGCATCACCCTCGCAACTTTAGCGGCATCGCCGATGATAAGGTGATAATGTTCCCGAACTGCACCACCAAGGGTGGCACACAGGAATTCATCGATGCGCTCGAAATAGGACGCAGTTTCGATAGGTCCGGTGAGTATCAAAGGGAAGGGGAGATCCGCGTTGGCTGGATGCAACAAAATACCGAGCAGATAAAGGATCTCCTCGAAGGTTCCCACGCCTCCCGGAAACACCACAATGCCATGTCCAACCCGAACGAATGCCTCCAGGCGTTTTTCGATATCCGGCATGATGACCAGGGAATTGACGATGGGATTCGGGGGTTCGGCAGCAATGATACCTGGTTCGGAAATACCCAGATAGCGACCATGATAGATGCGCTGTTTGGCGTGACCAATCGTGGCACCTTTCATCGGGCCCTTCATCGCTCCAGGTCCACATCCAGTACAGATGTGGAGACCCCGCAATCCAAGCTCGTACCCCACCTGTTTGCTGTAATCGTATTCCTCAGAATCAATGGCATGGCCACCCCAGCACACCACCATGTCCGGAGGTTGTTTGGGAATCAGGACCTGGGCGTTGCGGAGAATGTGGAACACGGCATCGGTAATATCTCCAGGGTTGTTAAGATCAAACGCCTTACTCTCGATAATTTGCTGATTGGTATAGACGATATCGCGCAATACGGCGAAAAGGTGTTCGTGAATACCCCGGATCATCCGCCCATCAACAAAGGCTGAAACAGGCGCATTGATCAGCTCCAGTTTGATCCCACGCTCCTGCTGGCGGATATGAATGGAAAAATCACGATATAGATCGAACACAGCTTTGGAGTTGTCGATGGCGTTGCCGCAGTTGAGCACGGCCAGAGCACATTTGCGGAAAGTATCGAACAGTTCGCTGTGGGCACTATCGAGCAGATGAATGACTTCCTTCTTGGACAAGATTTCCAGTGTGCCTTCCGGGGTAATCTGTACCGGCTCCCTCATCAGCTCATTAGCTAACATTGTCAATCCTGTGAATAAATTTGTGGAAAAAACTGGATAATCCTATGAACGACATTCTTTACAAGCTCCTTGTCAAGGGAAAGCAGCTTAGACATCATATACATAGAAATACCCTGAAAGTGAATTCTCGTACATCAAGGGCTTGTGGATAAATGTTCATATCTGATCGTTCCCAGCCGGCTTAGAAAAAAACCTTCTACGCTGTAGATTTCCACAATTACTGTGGATAACTATTTTGAATAGTTTGCTCATATCCGTTGAGATAGCGCGTGTCTTCTGACTTTTCACTAAATTGTAAAACTTTTGGACAACCTAAAAAGGTTACGTGGAATCAATAAGTTGAGTTTGATTGAGAGACCATGGGAAAGAGCATGAAGTGCTTGACAAAGTCGATATGGGCATTTAATCAGGCTGTGCATAACTTCCTACAAAATCCATTCCTTTAGATCATAGCCGGCAGTGTCATTGAACCTCGGACCTTTTCAGTCTAGTCATCATATCAAACGCTGTATCGTGACCAGGGTTACCCAACGATGACTTGACTTCAACTTGTGAACCCTTTGCAAACACCTATGCTTTTTATATGAGACAACAAACGGAGGTCCGCGTTGGACACCTTAGCAATTGAAGACCTTGCGCTGCTATTGATTGAACCATCCAATACCCAGGCCAAGATCATTCAGGACCGACTCCATCAACAAGACGTCGGAAAAATTGAGGTGACCCATTCAGGTCAGGAAGCTCTGGATCGCTTGAGCCGGTATATTCCCGATTTGATTGTCAGCAGTATGTACCTGCCGGATATGACGGCAGTCGAGCTGTTGACCGCATTGCGCCTCAATCCAGAATTCAACGAACTTCCCTTCATGCTGGTTTCCAGTGAAACTCGAGTCCACGAGCTGGAACCCATACGCCAAGCTGGCGTGGTCGCCATCCTCCCAAAACCTTTCGACAATGCCGACCTTCAGCGGGCATTGAAAACTACGCTGCAATATCTGGAGCCAGCGGAAATAGAACTGCAAAATTATGATGTAGAAGAATTACGCGTACTGTTGGTGGATGACAGCAGACTTGCCAGGCGTCATATTCAAAGAGTTTTGCAAGATATGGGCATCAGCACGATCGCCGAAGCTGAAGATGGCAGTCAGGCTGTGGAAATCATGAATACAGAGGAATTCGACTTGGTGATCACCGACTACAACATGCCCAAAATGGACGGAAAAGATCTAACAGAATTTATCCGCATAGATCTAAACAATCCTTTTCTACCCATTATCATGGTGACTAGCGAACAAAATCAGGCACAATTGACCGCCGTCCAGCAAGCCGGAGTGTCAGCAATCTGTGATAAACCTTTTGAACCGGATAACGTCAAGAATCTGCTTTACCGCTGTCTCGAAAGTTGATCTGCAGTTTGACTGAAGACTGGATTTTCGCAACACTGATCGGCAAATCCAAAAAATTGTAAGATGTGCGGATTTGTCGAACTATATCCTTGTAATCCAATCCCTGCTGGCCGTACAGATCACATGGGAATTTACCGCCCTTGGCGCCGTCTTGGTATTTTTATACTCCACAACCCGGCGTCCAGCCGCACCTGTCCCGCGTCATCATCCGGGATACTGATGCAATATTCGGGCTAGACATGAAAAATGCTCTCATCCTTGCTCTTGTCTTTGGACTACACAATCTGCCTGAAAGCATCGTCGTTGCCGTACCGCTTTTGCGACATGCCAATGCCGGCATCGCCGCATGCTTGATTATGATGATGGCTCTGGAATTCGGCCTGGGAGAGTAGGGGAGGGAAGCGCTGCTCCCAGTGTGAGAATAAAAAAACCCCTCTGAGCACAGTGACTCAAAGGGGTTTTTAGTGATGAGGTGC
>CAYUPV010000193.1:0-5473 GCA_964445885.1 uncultured Methylococcales bacterium | reverse complement strand
ATAATTGCCTGGTGAAAAACAGACAATGGTCGGGGGGGGGGGGCGAGTAGTTACAATTTGGGTTAAGAATATGTTTACAAAGGTTCTCTATAAACTCTCCCTCAATCCCCCTTTTCCAAAGGGGGAAGCTCGCCATTCCTTTAGTTTCCCCCCTTTGAAAAAGGGGGTTAGGGGGGATTTGTAAACATAACCAGCATGTATCCCACAGGGGATAACAAGACTACGGCTCGGTGGCAATCGGTGGCAAGCTCTTCAGGTATTCGATGATAGCGCGCTGGTCTTCCTCCGGAAGCTTGGAAATGCCGTTACGGATCACCTTGGCCATCTCTCCGCTGACGGTGTCACCATCCGGCTCCATTCCGGTCTGGAAGAAATATAACAGATCCGCCTCGCTCCATTCGCCGATGCCATATTCGGGGTCGGAGGTGATGTTCGGGACGTGCATTTCTCCCAGCACCGAGCCCGCATAAGACCGGTTGTGGTCGAGGGCACCCAACAGGTTGCGTGGGGTGTGGCATTGAGCGCAATGACCCGGTCCCTCCACCAGGTAGGCGCCACGGTTCCAGCGCTGGGAGTGGGCGGGATCCGGCTGTAACTCTTTGGGTCGGAAGAACAGCCAGCGCCATACCCAAAGATCGTCACGCAGGTTGAACGGAAAGGGAAGATCATGCTCGGGAGAAGGGCGTTTGACCGGGCGAATGGTGTCCAGATAGGCTTTCAGCGCCCGCAGATCGTCATCGTGCATGTGGCTGAAGGAGGTGTAGGGGAAGGCAGGATAGTAAGGATACCCCTGGGGTGAGATCCCTTTCTTCAGCGCACGGATGAAATCCTCATCGCTCCAACCGCCGATCCCGGTTTCACGATCCGGGGTGATATTGGGGGGGTAGAAAGTTCCAAAAGGCGTCCTCAGGGGATCGCCACCAGCCAACGCCGGTCCTTCCTCGGTGGAGTGACAGTTGCCGCAGCCACCAATGGCAAACAGCCGCTGCCCTCGAACGAGCAGGTCGTCAGGCGGGGGAGCAGCCGCCCATGCCGGGTTGATCAGCAGCGACAAGAGCAGCAAAAGCGCGGTTTCAATCCTTGCGGTATTTCTCATGGCAGGCACTACAACCATCCTGTCCCATCTTCCTGAAAGCCTGTGTCATCGCCGCCTCATCGTTGGCCCTGGCCGCCTTGACGAATTCCTCGGCCAGGTGTTTCAGGGTCCGGGCCCTGCCGTTGAAGTCATCCCAGTCATTCCAGATCCTTGGCCGGGCATTGCTCTTACGATAGGTGCTGCCGGAAGGGAACATGTCCGGGATCGATCCGGCAAGTTTCGCGATCGCCTCTCCGTGGACGACGGCCTGGGGCAGGAACTGCTTCTGCCCGCCGATGATGATCGCCTTCAGGGCGGCCATGTGACCGGCATTGGCTCTCATTACTCCCTGCCGATAGTCAACGATACCCTTGACGTCGGCAAGGGCGGGAGACACGGCGACTCCTACCAGTACCGCGGCAAGCCAGGTTGTGTTCCGCATTTCTAGCCTCCTCCATCCGAAAACACTAAAACAGGTCCGAGTATACTCCAGCAATTTGCCAGGAAGCCAGTCCCATGGCAAGCGGCGGTGAAAGGATAATCATGCCATGCGTAAGGTTCGTTGAAATGTCGCTACTAAGAAATGACGATGAACTTTCAGGAGGTCGATCATGAAAAATAACAACCACCACCTACCGTTACCGACAAGCTGGTTCCGCAATGCTGCAGGCGGACTGGCCATCAGTGTATTGCTGGCCGGATGTGCCACGACCAGTAAGGACGACACCAGTCAGCACGAAATGCCCATGTCCGGACAGGCACAAATGCAGATAAAGATGCAACATCTCGTCTCCATGGCGCCTTACCGGGGGTATCTGGCCGCACACCGGAATGTGAGCAGGCCGCTCGATCTTTTGGGCGGTCCCGTCAAGGTGAGAATTTCCCAATCCGGGGGCGGAGTGTTTGTGTCATTGCCTGACAATCGCCGCCTTGATCCGGATGTGTTCGGCCAGCCAGGCATGGAACGGGCTTTCGCCGGCACGCCCGGGATCAATGGTGTTCCCCCCATGGCAAGAGGGGTGGAGAATGGACACTATACCCATTTCAAGCACAAATCCCCGTTTGGTGACAAGTACATCGTCATGAAGGATGGAATGATGCGACTCGAGGCAGTGGACGCCACAGCCACCGACGCGGCAACGACCAAGGATTCGGTGAAACTCATGGCGAGCTGGAAAGACAAGGCCGGCAATACCTATGAAGTCCGCTGCTGTAAGATGCTCGCCAGCCATGGCGCGGAATTCCCCACCTTCGGGGGAGTCGTGACCAACCACATTCTGCATGGTTCCAGCCGTCTCGGTACCGCCCTGATGCCCACCGAATACACGTATCTGGCTTTCTGGGGAATGGGAGAGGTACGCAAGAACGGCCAGACCCTGGACAAACCCCGGCTGATCCACGGCATGCTGACCGAATACGTACGCACCAGCGGTTACCAGCTGGGATTTGACAAGGACATCACCCCGACCCGGCGACAGTTCCATCTGATGGTCCCACCCATGATGCCCGATATGGCAAAAGGCAGGTTCCACAAGAAGGCCGTCAATACCGGATTCAAACTGCCCAACGGCATGATGCTCCCCTTCTGGCATGTGATGTTCGAAAATCTGACGATCCAGGGTCAGCGGGGAGAATGAAGATGCGGAATACCAACCTACATGCCATGGCCCGGATCTTGGTGATTGACTGGCTGGGCGGATTGATGATGGTGTCCACCCCCCTCTATGCAGACACCGGGACGACCTATGCGGAGACCGATACGACGATCATTGAGATAACCAACACCTTGAAGTTCGTGCCCGGCAAGGTGAGTATCCCTGTCGGAACGACCGTGGAATGGCGCAACACTTCGGATCTGGTGCATACGGTCACGGACGATCCGAGCCAGGTTGCCCGGACCGAAGATGCCGTGTCGCCCGAGGGGGCAGACGCGTTTGATTCTGGCAATATCAGGGTTGGCGGGAAATACCGCCATACTTTCACGGTACCTGGTACTTATCGTTATTTCTGCATTCCCCACGAAGGGGCGGGCATGGTGGGGACAATTGTCGTCACTCACTGAATCTCGGGGCTCTTGGGAAAATTGTCCCTATGACTTGGTTGCCAAAGGCCCAAGCCCGGAGTTCCTACTTGGGGCACACGCCCCCTGCCGCAGAAACACATGATTTGGCTGGCAGGCCCTCAGGCCTGGCGACCGACCTGAGGGCCATGCGTATTCAGTTCACTCTCTTCTCCCTGATGCTGCTGGCTGTGATCGCGACGGTTCAATTCCTCTGGCCGCCCGTGCTCTGGTCCCTTTTGGTGGTGCTGTCGCTGACTTCCCTCGGTATCTACGACATGATCCAGACCCGCCACTCGATCCGGCGCAATTTCCCTCTCATCGGGCGCTTCCGCTGGCTGATGGAGGATATGCGTCCCTTCGTCCAGCAATACTTCATCGAATCCGACACCGACGGCAGGCCCATCAACCGGATGTTCCGCGCCATCGTCTACCAGCGCGCCAAGGATGCGCTGGAGACGGTCCCTTACGGTACCCGGGTGGACACCTACCGGGAAGGATACGAATGGATCGGCCACTCCCTGGCCGCCATCGAGGTGGAAGCAGTGGAACCGGATGTTGGCGTCTTGGTCGGCGGCCCCCAATGCCGACAGCCCTACCGGGCCAGCATCTTCAATATCTCGGCGATGAGTTTCGGCGCCCTCAGTCCCCACGCCATCCTCGCCCTCAATCTCGGCGCCAGGATGGGCGGGTTCGCCCACAATACCGGCGAGGGGGGCCTCAGCCCTTATCATCTGGAGCACGGCGGCGACCTCATCTGGCAGATCGGCACCGCCTACTTCGGCTGCCGCGACCGCGATGGCAACTTCTGTCCCGAAATCTTTAGGGAAAAGGCGGCGCTGGAAGCGGTCAAAATGATCGAGATCAAGCTCTCCCAGGGGGCCAAGCCCGGCCACGGCGGTATCCTGCCGGCGGCCAAGAACACCCCGGAGATCGCTGGAATCCGCGGCGTCCCGCCGGGCACCCAGATCAACTCGCCCTCCACCCACCGGGCCTTCGACTCGCCCGGGGGCCTGGTCCGCTTCATCGCCCGATTGCGCGAACTTTCAGGTGGCAAACCGGTGGGTTTCAAACTGACCATCGGCCGCCGCAGCGAGTTCATCGCCATCTGCAAGGCCATGGTGGAAACCGGTATTTATCCGGACTTTATCACCGTCGACGGGGGCGAGGGAGGCACCGGTGCGGCGCCTCTGGAATACAGTAATTCGGTGGGGATGCCCCTGCGCGAGGCGCTGGCTTTCGTCAGCGACTGCCTGACGGGCTACGGCCTCGGGCCGCATATCCGCATCATCGCCTCCGGCAAGATCCTGACCGGCTTCCATCTGGTCAAGAACATGGCCCTGGGGGCGGATCTGTGCAACAGCGCCCGCGGCATGATGCTCGCCCTCGGCTGCGTCCACTCCCTCGCGCCGCCCAGCGGTAAGTGTGCAGGTGGGGCTTGAAGAAGGCCACGGTCTCCAATGACAGCAGCGCCTCGAAATGGCCCGCAAGCCCGGCGTGAGCCAACTGGGATTCGAGCATGGCCTGGGACGAATTGCTCAAGACGGCGAGACGGTAACCCGCCTGTCCGAGTCGTTCCAGGGCCGGCTTCACATCCGCATACGGCGGCATCGGCGCCAGCGCCCTCCGGGCCGCCTCTCCGGAAAGTTCAATCCCGTGGCTTGCGGCCACCATCTGCAGCACCGCGGCGCCAATCTCGTGGAAGTCCCGGTAACGGTCGCCCATCGTGGCCACCAGGCTGTAGTGCAACAGGGAAGCGAACCACAGGGGCACAAGCTCGTCCCGGCCGCCGAGCGCTCTGCGGATGGAAGCTTTGAGCGGCACCAGATCCAGCAGTGTTTCATTGACGTCGAACAGCAGGACCTTCGGCCGTTGCAGCGTCATGGCCTAGTGGTCTCCCTCTTGTTCCTCCCAGTTATATTCGGCGAACAGCCCGTCAACGGGGGTGTGGAAAAGGTGATTGGCGTAGTTGCTTAAGGTCTTGACCGCCAGGGCAAGGAGGATCTCGAGAATGTGGCGTTCGCTGTAACCGGCATCGAGAAAGCGCCGGACCTCGGCACGCGAGGGCAGGCCACGGCGCTCCCAGAGGATATGGGTGAAGGTGCCCAGGGCATCCAGTTTCGGGTCGGGGATCTCATCGCCTGCGCGGATGGCTTCGAGCACGCCGGGTGCCATCCCGGACTTGTCGGCGAGCATGCTGTGGGCCGCCATGCAGTAGTGACAGCCGTTGGCGCGGCTGAGGGTGAGAAACACGACCTCCTGTTCGATCGGGGTGAAAGCCGCGCCGCTGGCGCGGCGGAAGCGGTCGCAGCCGTCCAGGTAGGTCTCCAGCAGGCCGG
>CAYUPV010000192.1:0-5522 GCA_964445885.1 uncultured Methylococcales bacterium | reverse complement strand
AGTCCTGGCGCAGCCGTGGGGGATTTCTGGGCATGCTTGCCCCGTTTCTGATCGGGGGCCTGTTGGGTTCCTTGTTTTTCGGAGGCGCTTTCGAGAATCTGAATCTAGCCGATCTGTTGGTCTTTGGTGGCCTGGCCTTTCTCGCCTTCAAACTACTGACCCGAAGGCCCAGAACCATGCCTGACTCCCCTTACGGTGACGGCCATGCAGCACAGGAATTCCGAAGCGCTCCCTCCATGCGCGGTGCACGCGGCTTTGACACCAACCTCCTGTTTGGGAGAAACAAACCTGTTCAGGACACCGAACTTGGAAATTCAGAAGTCAGAGTCCCTGAAGATTTCGATGTCACTTCGTTTTTGGCAGAAGCGAAACAGATTTTCATCGATCTTCAGGATGCTTGGAATCGTGATGAATTGGCCGATATTCGAGGTCTGACCACAGACGATGTGTTCATCGAAATCAAGGACCAAAGAAGAATGCTCGACAATGATCAACCCTCACGTATATTGGAGCTGGATGCCCAACTGCTCGACTTCCAGGAGGATGCGAATAACCAGGAAGTTTCTGTGCTATTCACTGCCCTGCTTCAGGAAGGGGAACAATCTCCTGAACGGATTCAGGAGGTCTGGCATTTCGTGCGCTCCAAACACGATTTCACCCTTCACTGGCTCCTCGATGGTATCCAACAAGTCAATTGACCAAAGCACAAGAGGCGCTGTCATCCGGCGCCTCTTGTGCTTTGCTGATTCGAGCGAGAATCTAGTGTTTTTCTGATTCTACTCGTTGCATCGGGTGTCTGCACCCTCGAATGCCCTATTCGGATGAAGGCGCTGCCGCCATTTTCACGTCATTCAAGGCCAGTCCTTTCAGATCCCAATTCGCCTGATCCTCCAGATCCCCACCCTCATGGATGATCTCACAGACGTAATTCTTGCGCACAGTCGGTTCACTGGGCTCAGCCACATCCACATAGGATTTGATGATGAAACGGCCAAATCCTATATCCCATGAGTGAGAAGCCGTGTTGGCAAAGGTCAAGCCGACGTCTTCATCAAACTTGTCCTTGACGAAACGGTTGCACTGCAGAAGCGCCATTGCCGTTCTATTGTCATGGATTTCTGTCGCCCGGCCGGATTGTGAAGCGTCACCCTGGAAAGTATCGCTATTGAGCACATTCAACACAAACGGCACGATCGCCTTATTCAGAAGGACATAGAGTGCGACTACGTAGACCGCCAGCAACAGCAGGGAATACGGATTTTGCACAAATTTTTTAAACATAGTTAACCACTCCGGTGCGTCTAGCTATCTGATTATTCTCATCCCTTTGACGGTGACTTCATTGCCAAAGTTCTTACCTCTGGAACACTTAAGCATACCGTCTCTGGCAACTCTTGACCAGCCAGCCTGATCAAGGTTTTCACTAACCCTCAATCTTGGTGTAACAGGCAGTCCTGTTCAGAAATTTTTTTATCACTGAGGGGGCCGACTGCGAACACGCATGGGGTAAAAAAATCGGTACCAAATGGAATAGTGAATTTTGATTGTCTCAAATCTTACAAATTTCCGGGTATTTGCCTTGAGCCAAGCGCTGGAACCGTGTAATTTAAACGCTTTTGCAAATGTGGGCAGGATTCTTTCGATGTTACTCAAGGCCATCCCAGCCAGTTCCAAGGATCTATTCATCGCCACGGTCACCTTTTTTGCCATCGCACTTTGCCTGTATCTCGACTCATTTCACGATCTCGGGCTTCAACACGCCTTGGGGAAGTGCGGATGGGTAGTACTCATTGGCCTGCTGATATGGGAATCCAACCTGGTGCGCCTGCAAGTGTTGATCGCCGTGATGTTTGCCACTGCCGGCGAGCATTTCGCCTCGGGGCTGATGAAGGGTTACATCTATCATTTTCACAATCTCCCTGCCTATATCCCCCCCGGACACGGAATGGTCTATCTCACCGCGGTCGCTCTCGCACGATCCCCGCTTTTCCAACTTTTGCAACGCCCGATCACTTGGGGTGTTCTTGGGGTCATGGGGCTGTGGTCCTTATGGGGCGTCACCCTCGCTGACCGGGGTGACTGGATCGGGATGATCTTGTTTCTCGTCTATGTACCCTGTGTGCTTTGGTGGGGCCGTGCTCCGCTCGTCTACCTGGCCGCTTTTTTCGTCACCACCCATCTCGAACTGATTGGAACCGCCCTCAAAACCTGGACCTGGGTCCCGTTGGACCCGATTCTTTCTCTACCCCAGGGCAATCCACCCAGTGGGGTGGCGGCATGGTATTGCATGGTAGATGCCGTCGCACTTGGAGGAGCCACCTGGTTGATCGCCCAATGGCAGAAGCTGCGCACTTTGCCTGCAAGAATCAGAAGTGTTGTGGCTCCACCGGAGTGGGTACGGGTCGCCGCCGAGGACTAACCTGAATCCAACTTGGGAGGGGCCTGGAACCCCGCTTGGATTGAAAAATGAGAAAATGGTTTTGTTGCATTTTAAGACGACCGGTCATATCATGTTTGCATGAAGCGGGAAATGCGCAAACAACACAATCGTAAAAAGTTACTTGAGCAGGGCGTCCAGTTATTGATGGAACAGGGTTACCACGGCACAGGCATCCAAGAGATTCTCACTCAGGTAGGCATCCCCAAAGGTTCCTTCTACAACTACTTCCCCAGCAAAGAAGCCTTTGGCGCCGAAGTCATCGCCCATTATATTGAGCCTTTCATCGAACAGCTCGAAGGCTATCTTTCACGCCCTGAACTCGATCCTGTCACTGCCCTGCGCTGCTATTTCGATACCCTGATCCAAGAACTTACAGTCAATCAGTTCAAGGGTGGCTGTCTGCTCGGCAACCTGATGGGTGAAATCGGCGATACCAGTGAATGCTGTCGCAGGGCCCTGCAACAGGCGGTCCGTCGTTATCGCGACAAAATCCGTGAAGCACTGGAACAAGCACAGGATCAGGGACTGGCTCGACGAGACCGCAGCGCCCTGGAAATGGCTGATTTTCTGGTGGACTACTGGCAGGGAGCACTGCTAAGAATGAAGATAGAACATTCGGCGGCTCCCCTGGAGGCATTCATGAAACAAGTATTTGAATTAACGCTACCGGATTAACTTCTTATCCGACCGGAAATCACCGGTCATTTTTGCAACCAACCCAATGGAGACCATCATGCCGAAATATGTAATCGAACGTGACATTCCAGGTGCCGGTAACCTGTCACCAGAGGATCTGACCAGCATCTCGCAAAAATCCTGTGGTGTTCTCAAAGAGATGGGCCCGCAGATTCAATGGGTGGAGAGCTATGTCACCCAGGACAAGATCTACTGCATTTATATTGCCCCCAATGAAGAAACTGTGCGCGAGCACGCTGCCAAGGGCGGTTTTCCCGCCAACCGCGTCAGTGAAGTCAAAACCAAAATCGACCCTACCTCTGCCGAAGGCTGAATACGATGAAAATTCACTGGAACGAAACCCGATGTTGTCATGCCGGTGTCTGTGTAGAGACTCTCCCCAAGGTTTTCAAAATCGAGGATGGAGAGTTCCGCATCGACCCAATGGCGGCAGATCTGGACAAAATCCGTGAAGTGGTGAGTCAATGCCCTTCAGGGGCTTTGTCGCTCGAAGAGGAATAAGAACCCACCCGGCAAAAACGGGAACCGATGGTTTGTTGGGGGGAGTCCGCAACCCGGCGGGTGGCAATCCGAACTTATGGTAACGTACGTTTCCGCCTGTCACAGCTCAACTTTGTTAACAACGAGTCGCGGGGAGACATCATTCCCCCGCACCCAACCAGGAAGAAGATGCAATGATAAGAAAATTAACTTTAATCCTGGCGATTCTGTTCGCCATCACCGTGCTTCCCTCTCATGGCGACGAGACTCCACTGTCTCCCTACATGCAGAAAATCGTGGGCCAGGAAGATTTCATCTACGTCTGGACTCTGGGCATGGAAGGCCTGGGAGATGGCTCCGACAAACTGGTCACCATCGATGCCAACCCCAAATCAGTGAATTTTGGCAAGGTGATTCACAGCGTCTCAGTAGGCGGTCGTCATGAGGCACATCACTCCGGATTCACCGACGATCGCAAGTACCTTTGGGCCGGTGGACTGGACACCAGCAAAATTTTTGTTTTCGATGTTCACGGTGATCCCGCCAAGCCCAAACTGGTCAAAGTGATCGATGACTTTGTGGCGAAGAGCGGCGGAGTGGTCGGACCGCACACCACCTATGCGCTCCCCGGCAGGATGATCATCAGCGGGCTGTCCAACAACAAGGACTACAGCGGACGCACTGCGCTGGTGGAATATACCAATGAAGGCAACTATGTCGCCACCTACTGGATGCCCACCGCTGACAATCTGCAGGGAGCGGTTAAAACCGGCAAGTTCGCCGATGGCTATGGTTATGATGTCCGCGCCTTGCCGAGACTGGACATCATGCTGACCTCGTCTTTCACCGGCCACCGCAACTACATGCGCGATCTAGGCGAGCTCATGCAGGATAAGCAAGCGATGCAGCAATTTGGCAACACCATGGTACTGTGGGATCTGCACGACCGCCGCCCCAAACTGATCTTCGACGTCCCCGGCTCGCCGTTGGAAATCCGCTGCGCCTGGGAACCCAACCACAACTATTGTTTTACCAGCACTGCCCTGACCTCGAAGATATGGCTGGTCAATCTGGATGACCAGGGGAAATGGCATGCCAAGGCGGTGGCCGATATCGGCGATCCCAGCAAAATCCCCCTGCCCGTGGACATATCCATCGAAAGCGACGATCAGAGGCTCTGGGTGACCACCTTCATGGATGGCACAGCCCACCTGTTCGACATCTCCCATCCCTTCCAGCCAAAAGAAATCTACCGCAGGAAAATCGGCGCCCAGGTGAACATGGTGTCACAGAGCTGGGACGGAAAACGGGTCTATTTCAGCTCTTCACTCCTGTCGAAATGGGACAAGAAGGGTAAGGACAACGAACAGTTCGTCAAGGCCTACCGTTGGAACGGAAAGAAACTGAGCCCATTGTTCCAAGTGGACTTCATCAAGGAAAAACTGGGCCGTCCCCACCAGATGCGCTTTGGCGCCTATTCCTTGTATCGTTGACGCCCAAAATCTTTTCAACCTGGAACAACAGGAAAGTTTCTAGAACGGGCAGGTTGAAACCTGCCCCCCCCACGGGCACAGGTGGAATTCATGGCATACCGAAAAAACGGCCACGGAACCCAACCACACTCTCTCACGGCGACGTTCATGAAGGGCTTTCACCCCGGAGGAGGCCCTGGCAGGACTTTCGAGCAAAGCAAGAAAGCGTAGCACGAAAGTATTCACAGCGCCCCTGAAGACAAGCCCCTGGCACCCACCCAAACTTTCACGGTAACGCTCATGAAGCCCTTGGCATCACCCCGGCAGATGAAAGACCCTCAGCCGAGGAAGGGGATTCGGCTCGAGGACGTACGCGGCCTGAACGGCCGCGTCCGAGCCCCCAGGGATGGGTTTACGGCGTCCCTGAATACAAG
>CAYUPV010000191.1:0-5540 GCA_964445885.1 uncultured Methylococcales bacterium | reverse complement strand
AGGATTTTATATCTTATTTTTCAATCCAATTGTCTTGACACAGGGGTCCACTTCACCTGGTGAGGCAGAAAGACCTCCTTGCCCGATATTTCAATGTCAGAGGGTGGGGGGAGTGCAGTATCCACGGCCCTGTTCCAGCGCCCATGGTGAGGCTTAGGCAGGGCGAAACCGACCTCGGTAACAGCGGCATTGAACAACAGACACAGATCAGCTTCCCCCTCACCGTAGATTAGGCACCCCAGGCGCTTTTCCCGGGGATCGAACCAATCGGGGGGCTTGCCCTCTGGGCTGAACCACAGAATATCCTGGTGGTGATAGAACGCTTCCTTACACAACACGGGGTGACCCTTCCGCAAGGCGATCATCTGTTGGGTGAAGCGCCAGGTTTCCCGGTGACGTTGATACAGCCGCCAATCGTACCAGCTGATTTCGTTATCCTGACAGTAGGCATTGTTGTTGCCCCTTTGGCTGCGGCGGAATTCGTCCCCGCCCAGCAGCATGGGAACACCGCGGGATATGAACAGGGTCAGCAGGAAATTTTTGATCTGGCGCTGACGTAGCTGTGCGATGGCGTGATCATCGGTCGGTCCTTCAACGCCGTAGTTGCCACTGAAATTTTCGTCCATCCCATCGCGGTTGGCCTCACCGTTTGCTTCGTTGTGCTTGTGGGTATAGCTGACCAGGTCGTTTAGGGTGCACCCGTCATGGCAGGTGATATAGTTGATGCTGGCTTCCGGTCCCTTGCCTGACTGCTGATAGAGATCGGAGCTGCCACAGATTCGGGAGGCGAAAAGCCCCAGCATGCCATCGTCGCCGCGCCAGAATCTCCGCACCTCGTCCCGGTAACGGCCGTTCCATTCGGCCCAGCGCCGTTCGGAAAATTGTCCCACCTGATATGACGTGGGGCGTGATCCTGCCCCCAGTCAAAATATTGCGGGGTGCAAATACATTTCGGCATGTGAGCCGCATTGTCCTTATCTGAGAACGACAAATCCAACAGTGGTGAGGCCGGGTCATAGCCCAGGGCATGATCGAAATCCCAGTCGTCCTTGCGTGAGATTGCCTTCGCATAAGGGTCAAGGAGTAGTTTGTTGCGGTTGAAACGCAACCCCGACATCGGCTGGTAAGGGCCATCCACCCGGTAGCCATAGCATTGGCCCAAGCGAATGTCCCCGATCCAGACATGCCAGATGTCACCGGTGCGGTGATGAACCGGAGTCAGGTCCACAGTCAGGGAAGGGGAAGTATCTTCCGGATGGTCATACAATTCCAGCCGTACTGCGGTGGCGTGGCGGGCAAAGAGGGCAAAGTTGACTCCGTTGCCATGCACCCGGGCGCCAAGCGGCAATGGCGTGCCGGCACGGATTCGACCGGATTCGCTGACAGCGATGAGGTATTCATGAAGCTTTTTCAACCGGCGCCTCATTCCAATGCAGATGTTACAGATATGATCGACAGTTTATCTTTTAAACAGCTGTTTTTCCTACCTATCTGTGGTATATTAACTAATCCTGATAATACAATCCAAGCTGGAGGGGGCATGATGAACAAAAAGAAGGTTTCACTGGGGATAGTTTTTATCTCTTCGTTGGCAGTAACCATTCCAGGGTTTACAGCTGCCAAGGGAGGCAAACCAGCAGCTCATCATGCGGGCAATGTTATCCTGCTGCCGGAGCGCATGCAGGAGGACAAAATTCTAAAACAGAAGGCCAAGAAAATCGTTCAGGAAGCTGTAGATGCTGTGGCGGCCACTCGTCAAGCACTCACAGCTCTTGAACAGGGCAAGACCAAGGAAGCCACCGCCGCCTTGGTGATCGCCACCGGCAAACTGGACCTGTTGATTGCCCGTTATCCCGAACTTAAATTGTTGCCGGTAGATGTGGATGTGGTCGTCAGGACTTTGGATGATTTCAACAAAGACACGATCAAAAAGGCAGAAGACGAGGCAGAAGATCTGGTGGATGACGGGCGCTTTCAGGAGGCCCGGGTGATTCTCGACCAACTACGCGATGACATCACGGTCACGACGGTGAGCCTGCCTTTGGCGACCTATCCGAAGGCCATTGAAAAGATAGCGCCATTGATCGATGCAGGAAAGATAGATGAAGCCAAACAGGCGCTGGCAGACGCGCTGAATTCTTTGGAGATCACGGAAGAGGTCATTCCCTTTTCAGTACTCAGGGCGGAAGAGTTTTTGGACAAGGCCTTCGTATTGGAACACAAAGCCGATCTGAATGATGCCAAGGTACGGGCTGAAATACTGAAACTGACCGGGGAAGTGCGTGACAATCTGGCCATAGCCCAACTTCTGGGTTACGGCAAAAAGAAGGATTACAAGCTACTTTATAAGGCCATCGATGCCCTGGAAGAAACCATCGAGTCCAAACAGCATGGTAGTGGCCTTTGGGACAAGGTGAAACAGGAACTGGAAACCTTCAAACAAAAACTTGGCCAGTATCAACACAAAAAATAACCAGACGATGACAGATGAGCAGGCATAATCGTCCTGCTCATCTTTCTTGATCGCGTGTCTTGATGAAATCATTCACACGGTTCCCAGGCAGAAACATCCCGGGAGAACAAGGATGAGCCTTTATTCCGCCAAAGCTTTGCTGGCGAGCCGGGTGCCTACCACCCGGGCGCGGATTTTGGCAAAGGCGGTGTCGCGACCGGTGGAGGTATCGTCTTCGAACGGGGAGAAACCGCAGTCGTCGGTGGTACCCAGTTGGTCCAGGGGGATGAAGCGGGCGGCCTGGAGCACCCTGTCGCGTATCTTCTCTGGTGTTTCCACCTCGGGATCGATGACGTCGATTACGCCGATAAAAGCCCGCTGGCCGGATTTGAGATGACGGCCGATGATGGCCAGAGCCTTTTCCGGATCTCTTTCGCTGGCCATCTGAAAATAGAAATTGTCCGCATTCAGGTGGAACAGTTCCGGCAGCAGATCGGCATAGTCCACATCGGCACTGTGGGTCGAATCCTGGTCGCCGCCGGGACAGGTATGGACGCCGATGAGGCGGCGTTCTTCGGTGGAGAAGTGTTCCAGTACCCGGTTGTTGAGTGCGATGAACTCCCGCAGCAGTTGTCCTGAAGGATCGAGCTTGACTGCCAGCCTGCCCTCGGTGAAATCGATCTGCACTCGATAAGCTCCTGCTCTGAGACAACCGCGGATGTCCAGGACTACCTCCTGAACCAGATCTTTTAGAAAGACTTCCCGGGGATAGTCTTCGATGCCATCCGGTGGATACAGCAGACTCAGTGCCGAGGCCGCGATGACTGCCTGCTTCACCGGTACACTGGCGAAACGTTGGGCGGCGCGGAGATAATCGACGGCATGGACTGCGTACCGGAAAGGACCCTCGGTCAACCTGGGGAGGAGGCGGCTGTGGCCGTCGGCGAAGGTGATCTCCACGCCATCCGGGGCGATGTTGTCCAGTCCGAGGAGGGGATAAGTGGCGAAACTGGGCTTGGATTGCTCTCCATCACTGATCACCGGAGAGCCGGTGGCCTCGAACCTCTGGATGGTGTCACGCAGAGCTTCGGTATGGGTGCGATCCAGTTCTTCTCGCGCCAGTTTTCCGGCCTGGAAATCGGCGATTGCGGTCAGAAGCTGCGGGGGTCTCGGAATGCTGCCAATGGGTTCGGTGGGTATTTGCATGATGATTCCTCCAGTGCTGGCAGGGGCAGGAAAACACTTGACTCCGCACCTGGATGCGGGTTTTCTCTTGACAGAGCTATGAGGGTTTCATTATCACCTGCCGTTGACATGCCTGCAATCTGTGAAATGATGAGCACCGACTTGGACGTGGTCCTGTTTTTCTGTAACCATGGTCTAATTGAATCGAAACCGTTTCTGGGGGGCAAAATGCACATTGAATTTCACGGTGCTGCAGGTGGAGTGACCGGATCCTGTCATCTGCTGGAGGTGGCGGGTAAAAGGCTGTTGATCGACTGTGGCATGTACCAGGGCGGTCGTGAGTTGGAGGAAGAGAATTCAGAACCGTTCGGATTCGATCCTGCAACCATTGATTACGTCCTTCTCACCCATGCCCACCTCGATCACTGTGGCCGTTTGCCATTGCTGGTGAAACGAGGGTTTAGAGGAGAGATCATTACCACCGGTGCCAGCCGCGATCTTGCCAAGCTGGTGATGATGGATTCCGCTCATCTGGCTGAAGAAGAAGCCCGGCGAAAGACCCATCAGGCCCGGCTGGCGGGAAGCAGGGAAACCATAGAACCCCTTTACACTGTTCTCGATGTGTTTGATACGCTCGACTATTTCGGTCGTCAGATCGACTATAATCAACCGACCCGTATCGCTACCGGGATTCGGGCCACCTTTATCGATGCCGGCCATATCCTCGGTTCGGCCTGTATTTTGCTGCACCTTCATGAGGGGGATCGGCGCCTGAAGATCCTGTTCTCCGGTGACCTCGGCAATAAGGGGCGTCCCATACTGCGTGACCCGGCCGCGCCACCCCAGGCGGCTATCGTTGTCATGGAATCCACCTACGGCAACCGTTGCCACAAACCGGTTCCCACGTCGGTGGATGAACTCTATCAGGGAATACTCGATACCTTTGATCGTGGCGGCAATGTGATCATCCCTACCTTTGCCCTGGAACGGGCCCAGGAAATCCTCTATTTTCTCCGTGAGGGCATCGAACAGAAGCTGATTCCCCGCTATCTGCCCGTGTTCCTGGATTCGCCCATGGCCATTTCCGCCACTGAGATCTTTCGCCGCCATCCTGAATGCTATGACCGGGAAACCTGCGCAATATTCCGCGAAGGCAACGATCCCTTTGGTTTGCCCGAGTTGCACTTCACCCGCGAGACCGCTGAATCGATGCGTCTCAACCAGATTAACTCTGGAGCTGTGATCATGGCAGGTTCAGGCATGTGCACCGGTGGCCGGGTCCGTCATCATCTCAAACACAACCTGGCGAGGCCGGAATGCAGTGTGATTTTTGTCGGTTATGCCGCCCGAGGTACGCTGGCACGGGCTATCATTGACGGGGCCGAGACCGTTCGCATCTTCGGCAAGGAGATTCCGGTTCAGGCGCAAATCTATACCATCGGCGGGTTTTCCGCCCATGCCGATCAGGCGGAATTGCTGGCCTGGCACCATCATACCGGCAGGCCCCAGAAGACCTTTCTGGTTCATGGGGAAAATGACGCCATGACCACCCTGGCGGTGAAGTTGCAGCCTTCCCAGGTGGAAATTTCCCAGTTGCATCAGCGTTATCCCCTGTAAGCTGATGGAAACTTATACCTTTTATCTGCAGGCTTTCATCGGCGTGCTTGCAATCGTCAATCCCCTGGGAGCGGTGCCAATATTCCTCGCCCTGACCGGAGACCGAGGGCATCAGAAAAAAATGGCGATTGCCCGGATTGCCGCCCTGACCGTGTTTCTGGTATTGCTGGCCTCGATTTGGGCTGGGGATGAAGTGTTACGATTCTTTGGGATCAGCGTGGCCGCCTTCCGGGTGGGAGGGGGGGTGTTGATTCTGCTGATGGCAATCTCTATGCTGCACGCCCGC
>CAYUPV010000190.1:0-5542 GCA_964445885.1 uncultured Methylococcales bacterium | reverse complement strand
AGGGGAGTGCTTTTCGGGACGCCGTGAATCCATCCCTGGAGGCTCGGACGCGGCCATCCAGGCCGCGTCCGCCCTCAAATCACTCCCCCTGCTCCCTGCGTGGTTCTTTCATGTTTCGGGGTGAAACGGTGGCTTCATGAGCGTTACCGGGACAAACCGGGCAAGGAAAAGCAAGGTGGATCTCCTTTAGCAGGAGACAGGTTTACAGGATCCAGACACGATGTTAGCCAGACATTACAAATCCAGTCGTTTCGAAAGTGAACCGGCACAGCAGCAACGTCGTGCCATACACTCACCCATGACAACCTCCAATTCCCTTTGGTACCGTCTGGCGACCTCTGTTTCCCCGCAACCTGGGGCTGAATCGAGAGTGCAGGCAAAAACCAGCACTCCCCAAACCCCGATACAAGTCCCGGGACAAGTAGAAAAAACCGTGGCGGCGCCTGGATCAGGTGAACGCCTGCCCAGATCAATCCGATCCCAGGTCGAATCGCTGATTGGTGTGGATCTGGCGCAGGTGCGGGTCCATCGTGATTCATCCGCCCAGAACGCCGCAAAATCCCTGAATGCCAGAGCATTTACCCATAAAAACAACATCTTCCTGGGTGCGGGTCAGAGCCAATCCGATACCCGCGTGCTGGCACATGAATTAACCCATGTGGCTCAACAGACCGGGCCTGGCCGCATCAACCGAGTGCAATGTGAGTTTGCCTGCCCGGAAGATCTTGAAACTGAGATCAGCCTGTTAAGGGGCAGACTGGCGGCTCTGCCCCCTGCGTCCTCGCCCGAACGGGTTGACCTCCAAGCACAATTGACCTGGCGTGAACGACTGGCGGCGCAATGTGGACGACTCACGGGCTACACCAGTAGTCGGGCTGATTCGTTAGCTTACCTTAAGACGGAAGCCATGTTGCATCGGGGGCGCATTGCCGATGCCAGCCGGGAACTGGCACACCTGGAGCCAACCAGCAGTGCTCACAGGATTTCGTTGGATAATGAACGGGACAGGCATCGTGAAGAGTTGATCGGTGTATTGGAAATGCGATCCACTATCCTGGAAGAGGAAATCGCTTCCTTGCGTGAACTGCTGATGAGCCGGCTCTACAGTGAAGAATCCTCACCGGAACGGGAATTGTTGATCCGGTATGAGAACGAATGGGTCGCACATCAGAATGAGTTACAATCTCTAAAGCGCTGGCAGGCACGACGGCGTATCAACGCAATACAGGCCGAACTGGAATCCATTGATGCCTGGTTACAGATTGTACCCATGGTCTGTTCGCCCGATGAGCCGAAAGCTGAAGATTTGTTGAATCAAAGAACCGCGCTGCTCGATGAACAGAGGACCTTGGTGAATTTCCTGACCGGCTCGATGGTGGAATACAAACAGTTTGACCCGCGCTGGGGGGCAACCCGTTATGGTATGAGCCCGGCCTGCACGAATGTTCGTCAAGCGGGTTGCGGCCCGACATCCCTGGCTATCGTTTTGAATTATTTGTATTCAGAAGATCCTGAACGTGCCAGTGAAGGAGGGGATATGGAATTTGTCTCACCGCCGGAAACGGTCAGATACGCGGAAACGCACGGCCGGGTTTGCAACAGCGGTACTGCTGGTGACACGATGGTCATCCATGTGCATACCGGCTGGCCAGGTTATTATGGCCGGCGCATTACCCTTGAGGAAGCGACAACCTATCTTCGACAGGGTATTCCAGTTATTTTCCTATGCCGCCACTGCACAGGCACTACACGCAGCGGTGGCAGCAGTAGCTATGGTGGTCATTATATGGTCTTGCGCTCGGTCGATGCCTCCGGTACCACTTATCGAGTACTCGATCCGGGCAGGGGAGAACGCCGCGATATCGAGACTATTTCATTGAATGAGCTTCGGCATCATAGCGCCGGATTCTGGGTAATCGAGCGGCTGTAAATCCACCATCGCTTTCAGGCTGGCAGTGACAGGAGAGCGTACTTGTCGGCAAACTGACAACGATGCGTTTTGATCACTCCAAAATCTGCGAAACACGGCATACATCTTTCATGAGGCGTACACAGGAGTCGATGCTTCTTCATACTCATAAGAGACGTCATCCTCGGAATCGCCAGTATTATCGACCCTATACTCTTCCCGGTTGATTCCGTGCTTTTTCAATAGCTTGCCAAGGCATCGTCGTTCTTTGTTTGCCAGACGCGCGGCCAAAGAAACGTTGCCCTTCGTCGCGATCATCAGCTTATGTAGATATTGGACTTCAAAGTCGTGGATTACACCATCGCGCATTTCCTTGAAGTTGAAGTTCTTGAGCTGCTCTGGCATTTTTACCCAAGGCTTGTCGGTTGCGTACTCATTTTGTAGTTCATTCCCAATCCGGACAAAGGGGGTCTCGCTTAACAGGAATCCTCTGTGGACACAGTTTTCAAGTTCCCGCACGTTCCCGGGCCAGCTTTGTGCCTCCAACCATTTGAAGGTATCAGGATGGAACGATTTCGGCGCCTGATGGTACTGTTTGCACAGTTTCCTCAAAAACACTCGGGCCAAAAGGGTGATGTCTTCCGGGCGTTGTCTCAGCGGTGGGAAATTCAAGGTGATCGTATTGATGCGGTACAACAGATCCTCCCGGAATCGCCCTTCCCTGACCAGAGCTTTAAGGTCTTGATTACTGGCTGCCACAATGGAAGTATCGCAGCGCAAGAGTTTTGAGCTGCCTAAAGGGCGATATTGCCTATCCTGGAGGACTCTCAACAAGCCGGCTTGTGCCCGTGGTTGGAGACTGTCTATCTCATCAAAAAACAGGGTGCCACCGTTTGCATGGGACAACAACCCGGAATAATTGTCCTGGGCCCCTGTATACGCACCTTTCGAATGACCAAACAGCTCGTTTTCGAACAGCGTATCGGGCAAGTTGCTACAATTCACCGGGACAAAGGGGCCGGCTTTGTGTGGGCCAAGATAATGCAGCGCACGGGCACCGAGTTCTTTACCTGTACCGGTTTCTCCTTGAAGGAGCACTGGAGCGAGACTGCAGGAGAACCGATGAAGTTCCTTGATGGTTTTTAAGAATATGCTTGAGATTCCATAGATCGATAGGGTGTTCAGCTGGCCGATACCGTTTATTTTTGGCACACAGAGCGGTACTGGAAGTGGCCGTTTGGATATTTCATACAGGGTATTGGCTAAGCGGTTTTTGTCCGAAGGCCAGCTCAGTACCATGTTTGTCGATGGTGTGAAGGAGGGCTGGTGGTGGTTGCCATAATCCAGCATCAAGACGGGTAGACCAAGGTCCAGTATCGTGTGGAACAGATGCATATAGCCTGGCCATCGATCGAGAAGCAGAAGCAAAGCGTCGGCTTTGACCGGGCATTTGGCATTCAACCAAGCATCAATACTAATGTGTTCGATTGCAATGGCAGCTGCTGTCAGAATATCTCTGAGTCTGTCTTCGTCTGGTATCGTACGGAAGTATAAAACCTTTACCTGAAGGGCTGCTTTCTTCATGATTCCCTCCCTTAATTCGTCCCTTGATTTGCATTGAATATAAAGCGAATCGTTATTTCATAACTCCCTTTGATCCTCTACCAATTGCAGTTTTCTGCCGGATCCCAGAACGGATTTTAAATCCAAGAAACGCTTTCAGGGCCACGGCATTGTTGTGCTCTTGATCGGAAGCGGCATAAAGCAAGGTGATCGGACCTTCCTCCAAGGCCTGAATCAGAGGTCTCCAAGTTTCTGGCTTCTGTTCCAGCTCGGTGAAATATCGATGTTTGAACTCTTCCCAGCGTGACGGATCATGGCCAAACCACTTCCGCAATTCTGCAGAGGGCGCCAGCCCCTTCAGCCAGCCAGCCAGTTGTAGATTTTCTTTCTTGATCCCACGTGGCCAAAGCCGGTCGACCAGATAGCGCGGACCGTCTTCGGCAGAAGGTGGGTCATAAACTCGTTTGAGATTGATCTTCCAGTCACCTCTCACTCTGCTTCTCCTTTGCTTGAGAGTAAAGACTATTCCGGTTTTCTATCCAGAACCCCCTGCATCAGCATGGTTTTTTTATGATAACACCCATGAAGGACAAAACCACCATTACCCCGGAAAATGAAAGACCGGTAGCGGAGACCTGGGGGCTCGTACAATGCCCGGACGGCCATATCTAAGCCCCCCAAGGGAAGGGTTCACGGCGTCCCTAGAGATGAGTCCCCTGCCTCATCCCCTTTACCTTCCATAATAATTTATATTGCAGCAGGTGTCGTGTCCGGTATTCTTGCCTTAGGGCTTGGTTTGGGGGTGGCCTGTTTGGGGTGGGTCATTGGTCCATCCAACAACCGTACCAGCAGGTCGTAATAGTTACGTACATTTTCGACGTAGCGAACCGGCTCATAGCCACGGGCATATCCGTGTTTGACCCGACTGTACCACTCTTTCCGGGAGAGTAGCGGAAGATGTTTTTTCACATCCATCCAGCTGTCTGGATTCCCACCGGTCGATTGGGTCAGGACTCGGGCATCTTCCAGGTGTCCAAAGCCGATGTTGTAGGCAGCCAGTGTGAACCAGGTCCGATCCGGCTCAGGTATGCGTTCAGGAATTCTTGCTTTGAGCTGTGCCAGATATCGCGCCGCCCCGGGAATGGTTTCCTTGGGATTGAGTCGGTCCTTGACACGGACCTGTTTCGCCGTCTGCCGGGTCAGCATCATAATTCCACGGACCCCGGTGGGGGATTGGGCGTTGTTGTTCCAGTGGGATTCCTGATAGGCGATGGCGGACAGAAGACGCCAGTCCCAACCATATCTATGGGCGGCCTGTTCGAAATAGCTTCGGTATTTGGGCAGGCGCTCCCTGAAATGCCTGCGGAAAGTAAAAATATCAACATATCCCAAGGCATCCACGTAACCGTAATAGTGATCGAGCAGTCGCTCCAGGGTTTTGTCCTCCCGTATATGCTGGAAAAACTTCTCGGCTTCCTGATACAGCGTGCCATCGTGATTCTTAGAGAAGGCCCAGGCCAGGGGTTTCGGTTCACTCAAATCGAATGCCACCTTCAGGCGTGGATAGAAACGACGGAGCGTGGCAAACTGATGGGAGTCGGCCACTGTATAGTCGCTCTTTCCCGCCTCTATCCGTTGTAGGCGTTTCTCTATATCCAGGTGGACGCTCTTCCATTCCAGCTGTGGATATCGCTGTTTCAGGATTTCCAGGGTGCGTTGATGGCTGGTGCCGGCCATGACTTCCAAGCGGCCGCCCTGGAGGTCGGTGACCGACCTTGGCCTGTGTGTGCCGCCAAGATAGATGACTTGTTCGGTGATTGATTGATATGGAGCGGTGAAACGCAGGTACTGATTCCGGACATCAGTGATGGTCAGCCCCGCTGCCGCCAGATCGCTATCTCCTTTCAGGATGGCGGGCAGGAGCTCCGCCATGGAGTCGACAGCCAGGAAAACCGGTTTCACGCCCAACCATTGGGCGAAACGGGTGGCCAGTTCATACTCGAATCCGGCATAACCCTCGGTCGTAGGGAAGTAGGTGGTGGTTCCATAGAAGGTCAGGACGTGAAGCTT
>CAYUPV010000189.1:0-5569 GCA_964445885.1 uncultured Methylococcales bacterium | reverse complement strand
GGTAATGGCTCCACAACCGTTGGAGACCCGAAATCAGCCTGTCCTGGGTGGAAACTTCTATTTTGGCCCAATGACGCTCAACCTTTCCGGTGGATATTCCAATGAACCGGATTTCCATTCGGTATTTGGCTCCGGCAATATCAGCCTGGAATTGAATCACAAACTGACCACCTTGTCGGCTGGATACAGTCAGGCCAACAATGAGATTATTCGCAAGGCGGTCAGTTTAGGAGGGCCCCATGACCATAGTACAGGCGGTAAGGAAGACTTCGTTGCCGATAATATATTTCGGACAATCAACCTGGGGCTGACCCAGGTATTGGATAAAAACACCTTGTTTCACTTGAACGGCAGCTATACTCGGCAGCGGGGATTTCTTTCCAATCCCTACAAACTGGTTTTCATCAACGGGGAGATCACACTGGAAGAATTTAATCAGGTGTCTTTCGTAGAGGGTGCCAAAGACTGGAGTTCCGTCACCGATCTGGAAGTGGCTGGATTCGACCTGTTCCGTGAAGTCAGACCGGACAGGCGAAACGAATGGAGCATTGCAACCGGTATCAATCATCATTTCGACTCATTGAATGCTTCGTTGCACTTTGATTACCGGTATTTTTGGGATAATTGGGATATTCAATCGCATACATTTGAGCTGACCTGGTATCAGGATTTACCATTCGGGATCACTATCACTCCAAATATTCGCTATTATTCACAAACTTCCGCGTTCTTTTACAGGCCTTTTTTCCTGACCCCCCGGGCTGATGGAAAATATTCCAGTGATTATCGCCTGTCAGGATTTGGCAAAATCAGCGGTGGACTGACGATCACCAAGCAGTTTGTTAAGGGGCTCTGGCTGGATGCCGGATTCGAATATTCAACCCACAAGGGGGCATTGAAGCTGGGAGGAAATGGCGAAAAACATTTCTCTGATATCGATTCTTATATTATTCATGCGGGGTTGCACATGGCCCTGGCGGACTTTGGCAAAAACATGGGCGCTGCATACAGTCATCACGAACACCATGGCCATCCTGGCATGCATCCTCCAGCCGGCGTCATGTTTGCGCATATGCTGAACAAGGCGAATGATTTCATGGTGAGCTACAACTATGCCTACAGCAACAACTCGAACGAGATACAGACCAGCGGCAGGCACCATGTCAGCGAACAGGAGTTGATCGACAAAGCCTGCGACGGTGGGGTCTGCTCGTTTATACCGGCCAGGATGGTCATGCACATGCATATGCTCAGTTTCATGTACGCGCCGACGGATTGGCTGAACCTGATGGTGATGCCTCAGTTCGCCTTCAAGAAGATGGATATGGTGCCTTTGCCGAATCAAGCTCCCGGCACGCAGGGTGGTGACCATGAAGCGGACGGCCTGGGAGATACCCTGATGGTCGGACTGGTCAGGTTGTTCGATATCGGGCATCACCATGCGCATCTGGGGTTGGGGTTCAGTGCGCCGACAGGCCGGACCAATCTTACCTTCAACGGATTGGAGCCGGATCAGCAGTCCAATCCGATTCAAAGCTTCAACATGCAGCTCGGTAGCGGCACCTGGGACTTCAAACCCAGTCTGACTTATACAGGATATCACCATCACTGGTTCTGGGGTGCCCAGGTCAACGCCACGGTGCGGATGCAAGACAAGAATAAGAGGGGATATGCCCTGGGGAATGAGATTCAGGGTACCGCCTGGGGAGGGTACCAGCTGCTGGACTGGCTGGCTTTTTCCCTGCGTAATAATTATCGTGTCACGGGTGATGTGCGCGGAAAAATCGACCAGGATATTCCTTTGGGGGCAAACGGCGACCCGCAACTGACGCCATTGGAAAACCCGCGTAACCAGGGCGGTAAATTTTGGGATATCGGTTTCGGGGTGACGCTGTCTGTCCCTGATGGGCCCTTTTCAGGTCATCATCTGAGTGTCGAATGGTTGCAGCCGGTCATCGATAATGTGAACGGTTATCAACTGGAACGCGACGGGATGTTGCGGGTGCGCTGGGGCTATCATTTTTAACCGGCGATACAACGCCTAAAAGGTTAGCAGTTCCACCCATCTTCCTGGCCCCCCTTTTTTCCAAAGGGTGGTTGTAGATGGATTCCCGCCCACGCATAGTGGTTTGGTGCGCTGTTATCCTTGGAAAAATAGTCAATCGATTAGTGTTTGATTCTGTCGCGCAGAATCTTGGATGTTGCCTCCGATTTCGTTCCGCTGATCCATCCACAGATGGGCCAGACCAAGTTGTCCCAGCCAGGTTTTCCCTTCTGTTTCCTTCAGCATGGCTATGGTCGTGGCGCTACCTGCGACTACACATTGTTCGGCGATCACAGTCACAGAGGCAAATCCTCGTACCGGCCAACCGGTTTTCGGATTGAGAATGTGACTGTATCTTTTGCCTTTCAGAATGATACAGCGCTCATAATCCCCACTGCTGGCCACGCCCCCGCGGCCAACTTCAATGTTGGCCAATAAGCGACCAGTTTTTCTGGGGTGGCGGACACCTATCGACCAGGGGCGGCCGTTGGCATGGGGGCCGATGGCCTTGATATCGCCACCCAGGTTGATCAGACCATGTTCTATCCCCTGTTGCTGACAGATTGTCGCGGCCCGGTCTACCGCATATTCCTTGCCGATGCCGCCGAAATCCAGTTGCATTCCCTTGACCGCGAAACTGATTCTGTTGCTGCTGAACGCAACCTTTTCCCAGCCGATACGATGTAACAACCGCCTGACTTGCGCGGTGTCAGGTATTTTGTCTGATTTGAAATCCCAAGCCTCTCTTAACACGCCGGAGGTAATATCGAACAATCCGTCGCTTTGCCGGTAACAGGTGTCCGCATAATTCATCAAGGCAGCGGTTTCATTGTCAATCCCGATACTGCCGGCCCGGTTTGCGGCATGATTGATCGCAGACAACAGGCTGTCTGGCCGGTAGCGTGAATAACGCTTTTCGATACGTTCTATGTCTGCCATCACAAGAGATGCAATCCCTTCAGCCATGGTTTTGGTAGGACAATAGAATTTCAGTTCACAGGTAGATCCCATGGCTTTAAATGGATAGCGGAACAGTTTCAAGGACATGGTGAAGATCGATCTGATTCTAAAGTTTGTGCCGGAAATTATCTCAAGATTGAAAACTCCCTCGCATACTACGTTTTTCAAAGGGTGATGCCTTCCATTTTTTCTACCCAAAGCAAACCGGCCATTCGTTTTTTGCACTCCCTCCCCTGAGGGATCATCACCCAATGATGCGTGAGGTGATTCAATCATGAAAGCAGAACCCGAAACTTACTTCAAGCGAAATTATAAGGCCCACCTCAAGCATCTCAGGCTGAAGGTCATACAGCCCAAGACTTTCAAGGTCTATGCCTGGGCAGGATTGAATGGCAAGGCAGTTGGACGCCGCATGCAAGTGGCTATCACGCCCAGACCGTTGAGCATCAATCACGCAGCCACTGGCACAGGACGGCGTTTGGGAGACGACCCCGGAGATTCCGACTGAGCTGTTCGGGCACAGGCTAAAAGCTACCTGCATCGCCATCAGATCATAGGCAGGGTTGCCGACAATGATGCCGGTGGCTGAATAGGCGGGGGGATTGCTTGTCTTCGCACCCCAAATGAAAGTAGGTATCACCGACGTCGACTTGTTTGTTCAGCGCGGGTAAACCGCCCACACTGGAATCGACATCCCAGGACTGTACGACCTTGTTGCCGCCGATGCCGCTGATTTGCGACCCCGCATTCGTCAGGGAAGTCAGTGAGTAAGCAACACTGGTGGCGGTATTGAGGGTGCCGGAAAGGGTAATTGGCAGGTTGAAGGCGAAGGCATAGATGCTGCCGGTGGCTCCGGTCGATGCCCTCAGTCCAAAGCCCAAAAAGGGATCAGCGTTCCCGCTGAGAGAATCAAGCCAGATTTTGTTTCCATTTCCAAGATTCCACATAATCCCGCCGAGGTGGCTATACCATTGCCGGTTATGTTCTTGGTACTTAACGAAATCGCGCCGGGGGTCGCATCGTAGATGAGCTGGGCGCCCCCCATCCGCATGCCATCGCTGCGAACCAGGGAGAGCGAAGCGGTACGGTTGGCATGGTAGTCAGCCAGCTGGTGGAAGTCCAGCCTGTGCCCTGTGAGGAGGGAAGAAGTAGGCGAAAGCGGGTGTCCAAAGAAACTCTGAGCAACTACCCAACAGGAACTCACGGTTGCTGAGAGCCAATGCGGAATCTGAAGGAAGCTCTAGCCAAATCGGTCACCTAAACGAAAGTGAACCTTTATGGACATTCTTGTAATCCCACTCCAAGGTCTTGGCAAGCGAACGGATGCTGCAAGGCCCCACACGGCGTAATTGCCTCAGCAGCCGGAAGCGTTGAGGTGTCAGGGTCTTGAGCAGGGTTTCCAGATTCGTGAATAAGACCTCCGACTGCGGACCGAGAAGGGTTTCTCCCTGCTCAGCCTGATGCCAGGTATTGAATACACACGGGCAGCCTTTTCAACCGAACCCACGGTCATTGTTATCGTTTTCTTCATCCATCACCTCGAATCCTAGCCACGTCCGCCAGAAAGTCAGCCACTAAGGATTCAATGTCAACGAAAGCATACGGTGTTTCCAGGTCACCCAAATGTCGGTGATCGCCTTTGCCTCGTTCGTTGTCATAATACCGGACCAGGCATGTTCCGTCTGCCGAGCCAATAGAGACCATAGGGACGTTCTCCATCTGCCTCGGGCAAGCGCCACAGAACCATCTGCAGGGGCGCCGTCGGGGGACTACCTTTCTGTCGATCAGCAGTTCGGCTTGCATTGAGAAGGATTATACCATATGGCATTTTATGCCATAGATGAAAGTAAAAAATGGTCGGCGTTGCTATCCAAAAAGAAGACCGAAAAATGGTCGTATATAGGATACCGATAAATAGGGGGGCGAACCATGAGCGAAGACAATCATGAACCCCACCTGATCAGGCGAGTGGGCGTCGGGGCGAAGATCCGGCTCTGGCGCATTCATTCGGCCTGACTCGCGGAAGGCGCATAGGATACCCTTCCCGGTCAGGAATCAGGATATGTTCTATCCCAAAATAACCTTGAGGCTTTCATGCAACGAAAGCCGATCGTTATCCTTCAACCGCCCCATGGACTTGATGACCAGGGCTTTCTCGATGGTGGTGATGACCGGCTTGATGACCGATGGCTTGAGCAGGCCGGCGGCCTGCCAATTCTGCACGATCACCTCGCCGATGATCGCCGTGGGTTTGATCTGGCTGGTCACAGCCATGATGATCAGATCGGGGCGCTCGCTGTTGTAGGCGTGTGAACTGACGACCACCGCCGGGCGCTTCTTGGTGGCGGACTGGTCGGTAAACGGAAACGGTACCAGAACGATATCGCCAAACTCAAAGGGTGTCATAGACGGTATCGTCTGGATTATCCCATACCTTCTGCAAACTCGGCTCGGCGGCCTTCGCCGCCGTGCGTGTCAATTGCCGATCCTGATCACGCTGTTTGATAAAATCGATAAAATCTTCCACTTCATTGATACGCGCCGGCGGCAACGCTTCGAGTTTAT
>CAYUPV010000188.1:0-5617 GCA_964445885.1 uncultured Methylococcales bacterium | reverse complement strand
ATACACCGGCTGGAGATCCCCTACGGACGCTTCGAGCGCCGTATCCATCTACCCCCCGGTCATTACGAACTGCTCGAATCGAGTCATCAGCACGGCTGCCTGGCATTGATTTTTCGCAAACGCACATAAGGAACAAGGGACCTGACCATGACAGAATTGCAATCCCCGAACACCGATCAAAAACCCGAGTTCAAGTTGCCGGAGGACACGGTACCCATCATCCCAGTGCGGAACGTGGTGTTATTCCCGGGCGTGATCATCCCGCTGAGCATCGGCCGCGACCGCTCGATTGCCGCCGCCCAGCAGGCGCTCAAAGAGGAACGCCCGGTGGGTCTTTTGCTGCAAAAGGATCCGTCAATCGACAATCCTATGCCCAGCGACCTGTACACCATCGGCACCACGGCCACCATACTTCGTTACGTCACTGGACAAGATGAAACCCACCATATCGTCTGTCAGGGTGAACAGCGCTTCCGGGTCAGGGAATATCTGGAAGGCTATCCCTTCCTGGTGGCGGAAATCGAAACTCTCGCCGAACAGGAGGCCCAAACCACGGAAGGAGAGGCCCGCATGCTGCAACTCAAGGCGCTGATCGGCGAACTGCTGGAACTGATGCCCCAAGCCCCTTCTGAACTGGTCAATGCGGTGCAGCAGATCACCTCACCGAGCATGCTGGCAGACATGATCGCTGCGTTCATCGATATCGAACCGGCGGAAAAGCAGCAATTGCTGGAAACCACCGACGTCGCGGCCCGTCTCGACAAACTGTTGGAACACGTCAATCACCGTCTCGAAGTGCTGCGCCTGTCCAAGGAAATCAGCGAACGCACCAAACAGAGCATGGACGAACGTCAGCGCGAATATCTGCTGCGTGAACAGCTCAAGACCATCCAAAAGGAACTGGGGGAAGGCGAGGAGCAGGCCGAGGAAATCGAGGAACTACGGGCTGCCATCAAAGAGGCCAGGATGCCGGAAGAAGTGGAGGAACACGCACTCAAGGAACTCAAGCGGCTGGAAAGGATGCACGAGGCCCAGGCAGAATACGGCATGCTGCGCACTTATCTGGAATGGCTGACTGAAATTCCCTGGTCCCAGGCGACGGAAGAGAAACTGGACATCAGCGAGGCCAGACAGATCCTCGACGACGACCACCATGACCTGGACAAAGTCAAGCGCCGCATCCTGGAATATTTGGCAATACGCAAGCTCAATCCCAGCGGCAAGGGACCGATCCTGTGTTTCGTCGGTCCCCCCGGAGTAGGCAAAACCTCTTTGGGGCAATCCATCGCCAAGGCCACCGGGCGCAAGTTCGTCCGCGTTTCTCTGGGCGGTGTGCATGACGAAGCCGAGATCCGCGGTCACCGGCGGACCTACATTGGCGCCATGCCTGGCAAGATCATCCAGGCCATCCGCAAGGCCGGCGCCAACAACTGCGTCATGATGTTGGATGAGATCGACAAGCTGGGGGCCGGTGCCTTCCACGGCGATCCCGCCGCCGCTCTGCTGGAAGTGTTGGACCCGGAACAGAACGCCAATTTCGCCGACAACTATCTAGGCGTGCCATTCGACCTGAGCAAGGTGATGTTCATTTGCACCGCCAACGTGCTCGATACCATTCCAGGTCCCCTGCGCGACCGGATGGAAATCATCGAGATCCCCGGCTACACCGACTCGGACAAGCTCCAGATCGCCCGCCGCTATCTGGTGAAGCGCCAACTGGAGGACTGTGGACTCGAAGCCGACCATTGCGAGATCAGCGACGATGCACTGCTGACCCTCATCCATCAATATACCCGCGAGGCCGGGGTACGCAACCTGGAGCGCGAGATCGGCTCGTTGTTCCGTTGGGCGGCGGTACAAATCGCCGAGGACAAGGCGGAGAAGATCTGTATCGACCGAAATGATGTCAGCAAAATCCTGGGCCCGCAACGGTATGAAAGCGAGGTGGCGATGCGCACCAGTATTCCTGGCGTGGCCACGGGACTCGCCTGGACCCCGGTAGGAGGCGACATTCTGTTCATTGAAGCCACCAAGACACCGGGTAACGGCAAACTGATCCTCACCGGCCACCTGGGAGACGTAATGAAAGAAAGCGCCCAGGCGGCATTGACCTTGATCAAGGCCCGTTGCGAGAAGCTGGGAATCGATCCCAAGGTGTTCAGTGAATCGGACGTGCATGTCCACGTGCCCGCAGGCGCCACCCCCAAGGATGGCCCCAGCGCCGGGGTAGCGATCTTCGTGGCGCTGGTATCGCTGTTCACCGATTGCCCTGTACGCCCCAACGTCGCCATGACCGGGGAGATCAGCCTGCGTGGCTTGGTGCTGCCCGTGGGAGGTATCAAGGAAAAGGTACTGGCTGCCTTGCAGGCCGGTCTCGACACCGTGATGCTGCCGGCACGCAATCGCAAGGAATGGGAGGAGATACCGGAGGAAGCCAGGGAGAAACTACGTTTCGTGTGGCTGGAGAACGTGGATCAGGCGGTCAGCGAGGCCATCGGAGATGGAAATCAAGCAATTTTTGAGCAGCAAACTGGCAACCGATGATTCCGCCAGCCAGTTGGCTTCGGTCTAATGTGGCCAGATGGCTCTAGGGTCCACGGGCGGTAGTTTATCCTTGGGTTCGAACTCGAGGATCTTGAACATTTCATGCGTGCAATCCCGTTTTTTGGGACTTTGATAGGGCGCGCCGCGAGGTGTGATGATGCTGTGAACCGTGGGGTGGGTGCTGTCCCCTGATTTCCGATTGATCGCGCGTTTAGTGACCACGGCGATCTCACCGTTGACCAGGCGTACGATGGAGCCGGGTGGAAACACACCGATCTCGCGGATGAATTGTGCCGCCAGAACTTCATCCACTTCGTTACCCCGTTTTTCGAAAATCGATTTCAAAGCCTCCCGGGCCAGGATAGGTGGGCGGTGACGGCGGGGCGTGATCAGCGCTGCGTATATATCCGCCAATGTGATGATCTTGGCTTCGGTACAAATGTCTTTGGCATCGAGGCTATTGGGATACCCTTTGCCGTCGATTTTTTCATGGTGTTCCAGCACCGCGCGCAGGCAGACTTGATTGGTGATTCCGGCCTGTTCCAGCAGTTTATTACTTTTGCGGGGGTGGTTGAACACCTCGATATTTTGTTGTTTGGTCAAGGGGGTGGTTTGGTGGAAAAGCACTTCTTGCAGCATGAACATGCCCACATTCATGGATAGAGCAGCCATGATCATGTCTAGCCGCTGTGTGTCGGGCAATTTAATCTGCTTCCCCAGCAACTCACACAAAATGGCGGAATGAATGGGATGCAAAACGTTATATCGATGTTCTACACATAAATGTATGGTTCCCAGCGTCGAGTCGGCATGTCTATCGCAGAGCCATTGAATGTCTCCTGCCAATTCATCAAGTACGACTTCGGCATGTTCGCTGGTTTGCTCTTCGATAGCGGTCAATAACTTTGCAAGCCCGTCGATACATTGCTGCCGAATACGGAAGGGGTTGGCATGCTGCCGTTTAGCCAGTAACGCCTTCTCTCGCTCCAGACGTTGTTCGTGTTCGATCTCCTGATCCGTCATGGACCGGTATATGCCCTTCTCAATCAGTACTTGGAGTTGTTTGGTCGAGGATACGATCGCGCCCTTCTGCAATAGCAGCGAATCTTCCAAACTATACACTGCCCACGGCAAGGGTTCGCCTATTTTGACTTCACCAGGCTTGATGCGAACGGTTTTCATTGAATATCGCTTAGTCTTTGATTTTTCATCCCCTAATTATAGGAGAGTTCCAGGATTGGTCTGTCATGACTTTTCCAGGCTATTTTTATTGGGGGATTGGGGATCCGGAGGGTTTGAACCCGCCCCTTTGGAATTGGGCGCAAAGGTGTGCAATCCCAACGACTTTTCTATATCATCCTCAGTGACTTGACTGGAGACACGCAGGATCAAATATGAACCGTAGAGATTTTGTTGGTTTGATAAGCGCTACCGTGGCCACAGCGACGGTCACCCCCACAATCGCAACTGCAGCGGGTGATTGCGATATGATGGCTGGGGGCGTCTTCTATACCAAAGACGCACCTGGGCGATGGGCCAAAAAGGCGGGAGGACACCTGCCTCAACTCGAGATCGCCAGTTTAGACGGGGAAGTTCTGCTAAAGGTCATGACGCCTCATGAGATGCGAGGTTTTGAGCACTATATCGTCAAGCATGTAGTGCTGAACCAGAATTACCGATTCATCGCCGAGAAGCTATTCGATCCCCGGAAGGACAAGGTTCCAATGTCCGAATTCAAACTGGGAGGCTTTAAAGGTCGCGTCCATGTGCTCAGTGTCTGTAACAAACATGACACATGGCTCAATCAAATCGATGTTTGATCTGCTTGCGGAGATGACGCAACTAGATGAATTGATAGCCTTATGGCAGAGGCGCGGGGGGCAGGTCAGCAGTCCGATTGACCTCTTTCAACAAATAACCCCGTAACAGACCCAGTTTGTGCTTGATCATGGTGGCATTGATCGGCCCCATACGCAACAATTGTTTTTGCGCGGCACTGAGAGCCTCCAGCTCGGGATCGGCGTATTTATACATCACCGATGGCTTGACCAGAGCAATGTCGCCACGGGGCTGGGGGGTGCTCAGCAGATGTTCTGTTGCCGCCAGCAATACCTGATCGAATTGCTTGCCAGGTGGAGCGATCTCGGCGAAGGCTTCCTGTACCAGAGGTCTGACGATCTGGTACAGGCGCCAGGCCAGTTCCATATCGAACGCATCGACGACTTCCGCCAATAAATCGTAACGATGATAACCGGTAGGATCGACAATGGTCTTTCCCTCCGGCGTTTGCGTGACTTTGAAAGGCTCCTTGGGAGTCCAGAAGGTAAAAGTCTTACGTGGCACCCTGCCTTGGGATATCTGATCCGTCAACAAAACGAATTTACGGAACAGGTCAGGGGTCAGATCGAGCCAGCGTTTGAATGTGGGATCGGGATTGACCCGTGGTAGTTGTTCACGCAGCCAGGGATCGCTTTCGTTCAGGCTTGCGGGTGGCTGCGGGAAAGTCACGCTGGTTTCGGCCCTGGCGACGAATTCATCGTTGGCTTCTTCCTCGCCCACTCTGCCCGACTCTCCTCGGGTCACTCCCTCTACCTCCTCCTGGGATCCGGATTCCTTTTGGGTGACGACAGGGCGTTCCCCTTTTTCCATAATGGCTGATTGTCTGAGCTGATAGGCTCGCCACAACATGATGCCTGAACCGACGACGATTCCCACCATGAGGATCGACCAGATGGTCGTGCGCAATCGCGAGGGTTTGAGATCGATCTCGGTTTCGTCTTGCATCATTGAAGCTCTGTCAGCAAAGAAAGGAATACGGGAGGATGGTAGGCGCGGGCAGGATTGAACTGCCGACCCCTGCCGTGTGAAGGCAGTGCTCTCCCACTGAGCTACGCGCCTGGGATCTTGATTATTCTATGGATTTTATGATGATTTTCAAGTTTTATTTTGCTTGACCGTCACGCTCACAACTATAGATTCGGGGGGCGAAATCGATACAATGATATGATGGGTTAAGCAAAGCGAAACCCAACGCGATCTTTCATGGTCACGGGTGGCATAGACATCATATACC
>CAYUPV010000187.1:0-5627 GCA_964445885.1 uncultured Methylococcales bacterium | reverse complement strand
CCCAGCTCTACCAAACCTCCCTGTCTGTGTTCTGGGGCGTTCTGGCCCTGGTCGTCATGGTGTCAGGATCCCGCCTCTCCAGCCGTCCCGTCTGGCTCACCGGGCTGGGCCTCTACGGCCTCACCGTGGCCAAACTGTTTCTGGTGGACCTGGCCAGCCAGGGCACCATCGAGCGTATCGTCTCGTTCCTGGCGGTGGGACTGCTGCTGGTGGCGACCGGCTATTTCGCCCCCCGTCCGACCATACTCCGGGAGACATCCGAATGAGAGCCTGTTTACGAATCCCCCCTAACCCCCCTTTTTCAAAGGGGGGAACCCATCCCCCCTTGGTAAAGGGGGGCCGAGGGGAACTTTGCCAATAAAGACAAGCTTTGCAAACGCTCTTATGAACGTGCTGATCCGTTGCTTGATCCTGCTGTTTTCCATAACCGCCTTGGCTTCGCCGCGGCAGCCGACACCAGAAGACTTCGCCTGGGGGTTTCCCCTGAGCGTGCAGGGCCGGTACGACGTGTACGAACTGGAACTGCCGGAAAAGCTCTACCGTTCGGTCACCGACCCTGAACTTGGCGACCTGAGGGTCTTCGATGCCCAGGGCGGGCTTGTGCCTTCCATCCTCATCCGCAACCGCAAGCCCGATAGCACGACCCCTATCCGCAAGCAGGTTCCGTTCTTCCCCCTCTACCAGACCCAAAGTCCGGACGCCAAATCGCCTGCTGAAATCCAAATCGAGACAGAGGCAGGCGGCGCCATCATCAAACTCCAGACCGACACCTGGACCTCTCCCCGGCATAGCCTCTGGGGCTATCTCATCGACCTCAGCCACCTGGACCGGCAGGTTCAGTCACTGGAACTGCAGTGGCAGGGCGCGGGAGACAGTTTCTTCACCCAGGTCAGTATCGAGCACAGCGACGACCTGCAACGCTGGCAACCCCTGCTCGAAACGGTCACCCTGGCCGAGCTGCGCTTCGACGGCAGACGCATTCACCGCAACACGATGGAATTTCCACGCGTTCCCATGCGTTATCTGCGGCTTCACTGGCCTGCAGGCCTACAAGGGGTCCTCCTGACGGGTATCACCGCTGTGGTTGCCCAAACCCCGGTTTCCCTTACCCTGCACTGGACCACCCTCCAATCCACCAGCACCCTGGAGGAAAACGGGAAAATCCATTTTCTCTACGACAGCCAGGCCCTGCTGCCGGTCGTCCGTCTGCGGGTCTCACTGCCCAGGGAAAACAGTCTGGCCACCCTGCGCCTCGAATCGCAGCCCGATGAGAAGGCCCCCTGGCGACATCGATACCAGGGACTGGTCTACCGCCTGAAAAGGAAAGGCGGCGAACTGCTCAGCGACGACATCGTCATCCCCGTCACCACCGACAGATATTGGCGTCTCACTCCCATCGACGCCCTGTCCCAGGGAGACCGGTCACCGCTCCTGAAACTGGGCTGGCACCCTCACCGCCTGCGTTTCGCCGCCAATGGCCGGAAACCCTACCTCATCGCCTGCGGCAACGCACGGATGCCACCGCTGCCCGGCTCCTTTGAGCGCCCACTGCGCAAAATGCTCGGCCAGATCCCGGAGACCTCCGTCGGCCGAGCCTTCCCGGCTGACCGCATCCCCCTCGGCGACCCTTCCCTGCTCCGCCCCCAATCCCCCCTGCCCTGGCGTCGCTGGCTCCTCTGGGCCGTTCTGGTGTTGGGCGTGGGAGTGGTCGCGCTAATGGTAAGGAGTCTCTACAAAGAAATGCTGCGGCAATAAATCTCGCAATCCCCCTTGGCCCCCCTTTGATAAGGGGGGGAAACAGAGTGGCAGGGGAATGAACGATAAAGGCTGCCCACGACCTTCCCTCTTTGCCATGGGAGGAAAATACCATCCTTCCCGCATTCACCCTCCCTTTGAAAAAGGGGGCAGGGGGAGATTTGGGGGGGGGGAAGAAACTATCCCAGGGGCGCGAACAGTTCCTTCAGATCATCGGCACTCAGGGCCGGTCCCAGTTTACCGCCCTTGCCGTAGATCCCCTCGGCCAGGGCCTGCTTCTTGGCCTGGAGCTTCAAAATCCGTTCCTCCACCGTGTTCTCCGTCATCAGCTTGTAGACGAACACCGGCTTGTCCTGGCCGATGCGATGGGCGCGGTCCATGGCCTGGGCCTCCACCGCAGGATTCCACCAGGGATCGTAGAGGATCACGGTGTCGGCTTCGGTGAGATTCAATCCCACCCCGCCGGCCTTGAGGGAGATCAGGAACAGGTTCACCTCGCCGCTCTTGAAATGTTCGATGGCCTCGTCGCGCTTCCGGGTCTTCCCGGTCAGCTTGGTGTAGCCGATACCCTTGTTACCGAGGACCTCCTCGATCAACGTCAGCATGCTGGTGAACTGGGAGAACAACAATATCCTCCGGCCTTCTTCCAGCAATTCGGGCAGCATCTGGGCCAGCAGGTCGAGCTTGGCCGAGGGCAGATTGCGGGCTTTCGACAGTTTCACCAAACGCGGATGACAGCACGCCTGACGCAGTTTCAACAGCGCATCGAGGATGGCGATCTGGCTGCGTGCCAGACCTTTGGCCGCCACCGCCTCACGTACCTTCTTCTCCATCGCCACCCGGATACTCTCGTAAAGCGCCGCCTGATTGGGATACAACTCAACCGTGCGCACGATCTCGGTCTTGGGCGGCAGATCCTTCTCCACCTCCGACTTGGTGCGGCGCAGCAGGAAGGGGGCAATACGGCGCACCAGGCGCCTGCGGACATCCTCATCGCCGTGCTTCTCGACAGGCGTGCGGTACAGCCTTTTGAACTGCTCCTCACTACCCAGGAACCCGGGCATGAGGAAATCGAACAGGGCCCACAGTTCCCCCAAGTGGTTTTCCAGGGGCGTGCCGGTCAGGCACAGTTTGTGTCGTGCCCGCAGGCGTCGCAACGCCCGCGCCGCCTTGGTCTTCGGATTCTTGACCGTCTGGGCCTCGTCGAGGATCACGAACGACCACTGCTGTGGCTTCAACACTTCCTCGTCACGGCTCAACAGGGGATAGGTGGTGAGCACCAGGTCGGATTGTCCGATCCGGTCGAACCGCTCGTGACGATCCGGTCCATGCAACACCAGTACATTCAGCTGCGGAGCGAACCGTTCGGACTCGCGCCGCCAGTTGCCCATCAGGCTGGTGGGCGCCACCACCAGGGCCGGCCGGTCCAGGCGTCCACCCTCCTTCTCCAGCAGGAGATGCGCCAGGGTCTGGACGGTCTTGCCCAGGCCCATGTCATCGGCGAGGATCCCGCCCAGTTCGTACTCGCGCAGGAACTGGAGCCAGCTCAGACCGAACTGCTGGTAGGGACGGAGCTGGCAGTTCAGGCCCTTGGGCGGCTCCACGGTTTCGAGGCCCTGAAAGTTACTCAACCGCCGGCCGAGACGCCGCAGCCGCTCGGCGCCTTTCATCGTCAACTGGGCGTCCTCTTCCAATTCGGCCAGACGGGCGGCGTCGAAATGCGACAGCCGCAGCGCTTCTTCCTTTGCTTCGGTATCGAACAGTTCGTACAGGGTCTCCAGGAAAGGACGCAAGCGCTCGGCCTTCAAGGTGAGGAAGCGCTGATCACCCAGCGGCACAGTCAGCTCAGAGGGAATCTGGTCAGGTTTGTCCATCCGTTGCAACATAGGCACCAGGAGCGGCAGCAGGGGTACCTTCTGGCCATCGATGTCGAGATCGAACCGCAGATCGAACCAGCCGGCGTCATCCTCCTCGACCACAGCCGCCATGGTGCTCTCGTCGAAGAATCGCGGCTGGAAACCCTCCATCGTGGTGATTCTCCAGCCCTCCCCTTCCAGCTTTGGCAATACTTCCTTCAGGAATCGTTGCCAGATTCCGGCGGACTGGTGCGTGGGAAGGAAACCTCCGTTGTCGCCACCCGGCTCGAAACCAGCCTCCTCCAATTTCGCAATCGTCAGCGATTCAGCTTCCTGATTGCGGTACAACCGGTAAAGAATGTTTTCCCCCTGCATCACGACCACTAGCCGGTGGTCACCGGCGCTGACAGTACAGGGGCCATAGTCGAAATCCAGCCGTACCCGATACGGAATCTCGCCTGTTTGCGTCACCTCCAGGGTCAAACAGGGAACCGGCTGCCTTCCTTCGATATCTTCCACCGGCACCTCGACCGGCGGAGGAATCGGCAGGTCGGGAAATTCCATCAACAACAGGGCGGTGAACTGGCCGACTTCTTCTTCCGGCAGCAGCGGCGCATCCAGCAGTTTTTCCCATGACAGCCCAGCGAAACCACTGATATCCAGCGGCCCCACCTGGCTGGCCCCGGAATCCAGCCAGCAGGGAGGATCGGTTGGTATCAACAGTGCCCGTGGCTCGACCTTGGGGGTGAGCTGCAACCCGCCACGGGTCCGCACCCAGTCCAGTTGCAAGTTACGCTGTTGCTGGATGTATCGTAGCGGCTCGTCCAATGATTCGTAGAAACAGCGGCCGGTTGCCAACATCTGCTCCAAGGCGGTGAAACCGCTCCTGCCCTTCAACAGCTGACGACCATATTCCACCCGGATCATGTCGAGAAGATGAAGGATCGGCTTGTCGCTCTCGGCCACATAAGCCGGGAGCCGGTAGTGGTGATACTGTACCCCCACCAGTTCGCCGCCGGTGGCCCTGGGCACACCGATGGATCCGTCCTTTTTGATCCTGGCGGAAACCGGCTCCACGATCACCGCCTGAGCGAAGCGCTCGAACTTGAGCAGATAGAAAAGAAAGGTTCTGCCCGGGGCCAGATCGGTCTCCACGGCCTCAGACTGTTTGAGCTCATTCAACCATTGCGCCGTCAGTCTGGGACGGTTTCTTTCCTGCACCTGTTTGTAGAGACAGACTGCAACCACGTGCTTGCAGTTGTAGCCTACGGGACAACTGCAATCGCCATGAATCGTCAGGCCCCGTTTGCGGCGCTGAATCACGATGTGCTGCTGATAGACACGCTCACCGCTGCCCCTTACCCTGCCATTCAGCTCCAGCAGATCATATAACTCTTTGGTCACATCCAATGACTGAACCCGACCATCGTTCAAATACGCCATTCCCCGGTTGAATGCGATGCTGCCACAGGCCTTGCGGATTTCAGTATTGTTGAAGGTGAGCGCCATCGGATTTGTATCTCTCCGCAAATCGATAAATCTTGTCATTGTATCTTTCCACAACCACGCCGGTCACCTCTTGGAAAGAATTTGACGAATCCCGGCCAATGACAATTCCTCTATTTCTGCTGAAATGGTTTATTCTAATCGCAGAGGTGTCCGAGTGGTCGAAGGAGCACGACTGGAACTCGTGTATACCCCCGGGTATCGAGGGTTCGACAAAATGGCAGAACAGCCATTTTGGACGCGCTTCAGCGCGCCCGTAGGGCGAGGGGCCAGGACGGCCCCGAGTCACTAAATCGCCCGGAGCGATTTTGAACGCGCTTTAGCGCGGCCCCGATAGGGGCGAGGCCAGGGACAGCCCGAGTAATCCCTCCCTCTCCGCCATCATTGAATCAGCTCCATCACTCCATTTACGGCATGGATTTACCATTTCCCTTTAGGTCAAGCATCAGGGGCAACCTAGGAGTCTGTCGGACTTAACATTTCAACAGGTGATCTTGGGGTATTCCACAG
>CAYUPV010000186.1:0-5759 GCA_964445885.1 uncultured Methylococcales bacterium | reverse complement strand
AGAATGTTCGGCCACTGCGATCAAGGCCTTCATCAAGGAATTGATCGATCACGAGAATCCTGCCAAGCCTCTGAGTGATCTCAAGATAGCCAAACTGCTGCAGGAAAAAGGCATCAACGTGGCCCGCCGCACGGTGGCCAAGTATCGCGAGGCAATGCACATTGCCTCATCCAGTCGCAGAAAACGGCTGCTATGAAACGGCTGATCATCGTCAGTGGCTTATCGGGATCCGGCAAGAGTATCGCCCTCGGCACCCTGGAGGATTGCGGCTTTTACTGTATCGACAACCTTCCGGTCAACCTGATCGAACCTTTCGCCCGCGACCTTTCCAATGTTGCCTGCGGATTCGACAAGACCGCCATCAGTATCGACTGCCGCAATCTCAGCGGTGACGTGACGCTGTTCTGCCAGACCCTGGCCACCCTGAAACAATTCAGTATTCCCTACCAGATTCTGTTTTTGAGTGCCGAGACCCAGATCCTGCTCAGGCGTTACAGCGAGACCCGGCGCAAACATCCCCTCAGCCATACCACCGGCCTGCCTCCCGTCGAGGCCATCGAGCAGGAACGCCAACTATTGCAGGACATTGCCGCCCAAGCCGATCTGGTCATCGATACCTCCAGGATGAACATCCACCAGCTGCGCGAACTGATCCGGGAACGGCTGGAGGAACACGAGGTTCAGCAATTGTCCATTTGTTTCACCTCGTTCGGTTACAAGCATGGCATTCCCCTGGATGCCGATTTCGTCTTCGACGCCCGCTGCCTGCCCAACCCCCACTGGGAACCAAACCTGCGACCCTATACCGGCCGCGACCAGCCGGTCATCGAATTTCTGCGGAACCTGCCAGATTCCCAGGCTTTCCTCGATTCGATGCTCCATTTCCTGGAAACCTGGCTGCCTAATTTCCACAAACAGAATCGCAGCTATCTGACCATTGCCATCGGCTGTACCGGCGGTCAGCACCGGTCGGTCTACCTGGCCGACCAGCTCGGCCAGGCATTTGCCGACTCGCCCTATTCCATCCTGGTGCGCCACCGCGAACTGCAATAAACCGGGTTATATATTCTGAATTTAGGTATGCCATGATGCCTCCCCTATTCCCCACCCTGATGCTTGGATTTATACTGTCATTAATCGCATTTCAAACAGGCGCCGACATGAACGATTCACACAGACGCCAGGCCACTTTTGCCGGTGGCTGCTTCTGGTGCATGGAAGCAGACTTCGAAAAGATCGACGGCGTGATCGAAGCGGTTTCCGGCTATACCGGCGGGGAGATGAAAAATCCCAGCTACGAACAGGTCTCCTCCGGTACCACCGGTCACCTGGAAGCCGTCCAGGTCACTTATGATCCGGAGAAAATCGGTTACCAGCAACTTCTGGAAGTCTTTTGGCGCCACATCAACCCCACCGACGCCGGCGGACAATTTGTCGACCGCGGCCCGCAATACCGAAGCGCCATTTTCTATCACGACGAGTCCCAGAAGAAGGCGGCTGAAGCCTCCAAGGCCAAATTGGAGAATGCTGGACGTTTCGACCGTCCCATCGCCACCGAGATCCTGCCGCTGAAAGATTTCTATCCTGCCGAGGCGTATCATCAAGACTACTGGCGCAAGAACCCCATCCGCTATCGTTTCTACCGGATGGGTTCCGGTCGCGATCAATTCCTCAGCCAGACATGGAAAGATGAAATGAAAAACAACCCGAAAGAAAAACCCAACCCTGACAACCTCAAACGGCGGCTGACGCCATTACAATACGAAGTAACCCAGGACAACGGTACTGAGCCCCCGTTCAAGAATGAATATTGGGACAACAAACACGCAGGGATCTACGTGGACATCGTCTCAGGTGAACCGCTGTTCAGTTCCCTCGATAAGTTCGACTCGGGCACCGGCTGGCCCAGTTTCACCCAGCCGCTGGAACCGGACAATGTGATCGAACGCGAGGACCGGAGCTGGTTCATGCACCGTACCGAGGTACGCAGTCGTCATGCCGATTCTCATCTGGGTCACTTATTCAAAGACGGTCCGCCGCCTACAGGCCTGCGCTACTGCATCAATTCGGCGGCACTAAGATTCATTCCCAAAGAGGAGATGGAAAAGGAAGGCTACGCTCAATATCTGCGCTTGTTCGACCAATCTGATATGAAAAAGAAGGAGTAACCCCTGATGGCAAATCTGTTCGAGAAAATCATCGCCGGTGAGTTGCCCGCCGATATCGTTTACCGAGACGATCAGGTCACGGCCTTTCGCGATATCCATCCGGCCGCTCCCACTCATATCTTGATCGTACCCAATCGGGTCATCCCCACGACCAATGACATTCAACCCGAGGATGAACCCCTGGTGGGTCACATGATCTATGTCGCCAAACAGTTGGCGCAGCAGGAGGGAGTCGCCGAGGACGGCTATCGGCTGATCATCAACTGTAACAAGAACGCCGGCCAGGAGGTCTTCCACCTGCACCTGCACCTGATCGGCGGCCGGCCACTGGGGCCGATGGTGGTGAGGAAATGAATCCCCCTCAGTCCCCCTTTTTCAAAGGGGGAAGCGATCTCGTTGATGTCAACATAGAATCTGGTCTCACCTGCACCACACCGACACATTGAGACTCCCCCCCATGCAAGGGGGGTGGGAAAGATTCTCAGTGCCTGAAATGGCGCATGCCGGTGAATACCATGGCGATACCGGCCTCGTCCGCAGCAGCGATGACCTCTTCGTCGCGAATCGACCCGCCCGGCTGGATGATAGCGGTCACACCCGCCTCGGCGGCTGAATCCACGCTGTCGCGGAAGGGGAAGAAGGCGTCGGAGGCCATCACCGAACCGGCCACTGGGAGTTCGGCTTCCTCTGCTTTCATGATGGCGATGCGTGCTGACCAGACCCGACTCATCTGCCCGGCACCGATGCCAATGGTACGTCCCTCCTTGGCATAGACGATAGCGTTGGATTTGACGTATTTCACCACCTGCCAGGCAAACAGCAGATCCTTTGTCTCCTCTTCACCCGGCTTGCGCGAGGTCACCCCCTTGAGATCGTTCCGATCAATCATCGCAATATCCTTATCCTGAGCCAACAGTGCGCCTGAAATCCGCCGGATTTCCACTTCGGGTTTCGCTGACTCCCACATCCCACACGCCAGCACCCGGACATTGGGCTTGCTGGCCAACACGGACTGAGCAGCATCGGTCACACTCGGAGCAATGATCACCTCGACGAACTGTCGCTGCACGATCGCCTCTGCTGTCTCCTCGTCAAGCGCCTGATTGAAAGCGATGATCCCGCCGAATGCCGAAGTCGGGTCCGTGGCATAGGCCTTGTCGTAGGCGTCCAGAAGGCTCTGGGCCTGCGCGACCCCACAAGGATTGGCATGCTTGACGATCACACAGCAAGGGGTGGCGGCGAAGGTCTGCACACAGGCCAACGCCGCGTCGGCGTCGGTCAGATTGTTGTATGACAGAGGTTTTCCCTGCAGCTGGCGAGCATGTCCCAAGGTTCCCGCCGGTGGTTCCACTTCCTCATAGAGTGCCGCTTTCTGATGTGGATTTTCACCATACCGCAGATTGCACACTTTGTGTACACTCACATTGAGCGTATTCGCCAGTCCGACGTCGGAATTGACGACTTTTTCCAGATAGGCAGCGATCGCACTGTCATAGGCCGCGGTGTGTTGAAACGCCTTGACCGCCAACTCCAATCGCAAGGCATCCGGCAGCACGCCAACATTGAGGCGCAAAGCCTCCAGTACCTGGCCATAATCGCCAGCATCCACCACCACGCCGACTGCCGCATGATTTTTGGCCGCTGCCCGGATCATCGCGGGCCCCCCAATGTCGATGTTCTCGATCGCAGTGGCAAAATCGCATTCGGGACGGCGAATGACCTGGGTGAACGGATACAGATTCACCACTACCAGATCGATGGGGGCGATCCCATGCTCCGCCATCACTTCCTCGTCGGTTCCCCGGCGCCCCAGAATTCCACCATGCACCTTTGGATGGAGCGTCTTTACCCGGCCTGCCATGATCTCAGGGAAACCGGTGTAATCGGAGACCTCGATGACCGGAACACCGTTTTCCAGCAGCAATTTGGCGGTTCCGCCGGTGGAAAGGATCTCGATGCCCAGCTGGTGGAGGCCTTCACAGAAATCCACGATGCCAGACTTGTTGGATACACTGATCAGCGCTCGTTCGACTTTGTGCATGGTTACTCAATCTCGTATTGTTGAATTTTCTTGCGTAGCGTACTGCGACTCATGCCGAGCACTTTGGCGGCCTTGCTCTGATTTCCACTGGTGTGGGCCAGCACGGTCTCGATCAAGGGCTTTTCCACCTCGGCGATCACCATCGCATACAGTCCCATCACTAACTGCCCATCGAGCTGGGTAAAGTACTGTTCTACCGCAATTCTCACTTCTTCCTTGAGTATGATTCCTTGACCCGGAAGTTGATTATTCTCCTTTTCCATTATCACGCTCATAGGGGTTAAGAAAAATCTCAGGCAGCCTGCCGCAGTTGCCGCAAATGCCACGACAATCCATCCAACTGCCGCCATGGGTCCTCCACCCTCAACAGCGGCTTCCATTGTTCCTGCGGCAAAGGCAGCCGACTCAAATACCAGCCGATGTGCTTGCGGGCGATCCGCATCCCTTGATCCGGCCCGTAGAAGTGGTGCAACTCCTGGATATGCGCCACGATGATTGCCGTGATCTCCTCAAGATCCGCAGACGTTGGCTGGCTGCCGGTACCCAAGTATTGCCCTATGTGCCGAAAAATCCACGGCTGTCCCTGCGCTGCGCGCCCAATCATCACCGCATCCACGCCGGTGGTCTGCAAAACCTGCCGGGCCTTCTGCGGTGAATCGATATCGCCATTGGCGATGATCGGAATGGTCACTGCCTGCTTGACCCGGGTAATGGTCTCATATTCGGCCTCCCCCTTGAAACCACAGTCACGGGTACGACCATGTACCGTCAATGCCGCGATCCCCGCATCCTCGGCTATCCTGGCAATGGTGATCGCATTACGGTGTCGGCTGTCCCAACCGGTGCGGATCTTCAGTGTGACCGGCACCGATACAGCCCTGACCACTGCATTCAGAATGGCCTTCACCTTACCTTCATCCCGCAACAGGGCGGATCCCGCCGTCACCTTGCAAACTTTTTTAGCTGGACAACCCATGTTGATATCGATGATCTGAGCCCCCAAAGCCTCATTGGCACGGGCACAGGCCGCCATTTCGTCCGGATCGACGCCCAGAATCTGGACCGCCCGTGGTTCGGGTTCCCCACGATGGTCGGCCCGCTGCAGAGTACGCCGATGGTGGAGCAGTTGAGGACGGCTGGTAACCATCTCCGTCACCGCCAGCGCTGCACCATACTGACGGCACAGCCGCCGGAATGGCAGATCCGTCACTCCAGCCATGGGGGCAAGAAGCAAGGGCGCGTTCAATTGATAGGGTCCGATCCGCATGGGAATTGATCTTTTCGGTTTTTCGCGGGGCCGATCAGTTTATCCCAAGCAGACGACAATTCCCAATAGTGAAAATCAGCCGGAATATCATTCAATCACTTGCAGAACCTGATCCAGGCATTTGAATACACAGTCGGGTTTGACCCCACGACTACGGGCATCCCCCTCTCGCAAGCGTAACGAGCGGGCATCCCCTGCAAACAGTCTGGTGTGATAATTCACTAGTTCGGCCGTCCAGAGATCATTTATGCTGGCTGTGTCGAGATATATGACCTGCTGGGAC
>CAYUPV010000185.1:0-5971 GCA_964445885.1 uncultured Methylococcales bacterium | reverse complement strand
ACACTGCCTTGGCCGTGCAGGCGCTGGTTTTGTCATTCCGGGAGCCGGCCGGCGACCTGGCGGTGACGCTGCCTGATCCCAGATTGCGACAGGCCATCAACGCCGCCCTCGGCCGGAGCGCGATGAGCGCGCTGGACCGTGCTGATCTGGCCGGTTTGACCTACCTGGACGCCCGCAACCGGGGGATCACTGATCTGACCGGGCTGCAATGGGCGGTCAATCTTCATGTGCTGGATCTTCGCAACAACGGGGTCACCAACCTGATACCCCTACAGGGACTGACAGCCCTTCGGGTAACACGACTGGCAGGCAATCCGGTCAGTCTGCCAGCGTCAGATCCTATATGGTACGTTGTGCCGAATCAGAACTTTTCGATCTCACCGTTGAAGGTGGTCAGCCCGACCGATGGCAATGTCGTTCGGGTTGGCCAGACGGTTCTTCCCCTGAATTTAGGGGAAGCCGCACAGATTCCGGTCGCGGATCTCACGCAAGGGTCGGTGATCGAAGGGGATTGGCCGTTTTCCATGGGTGGGGGCGCCGACGTGACGGATATGCCGCCCTCGCAGCGTTTGCTGGCAACGCGTTTTGCCATTCCCCACTATCGTGGCCAGCACCGTTATTACGTTTTCAGCCCTTACGGGAATGCCCTGGTGACCGTGGATGGGGGACCGGGTCAGGTCTCCGACGCTTTTGTCGCTCAAGGACAGATCGGCCTTCTGGAAGCAGGCGGGGACAATACCATCGCGGCCCTGATCGATTCAGATCAGCCGGTGGTGATTTTCCATGCCAGCCACTCGGGCGGCGCCGATAGCATGGATGCCTTCCCTGTCGCTCCTCCCGCCATGGAGCTTTGGGGAGTGAGCAGCGGAATCAATCTGGTGACGGCCGTCGATGACGGTACGACTGTCGATGTCTGGTCCAGCGACGGCCAGACCATCCGGCTGTTCCTGAATGCCGGTGATCAGATTCCGCTGGTTCTGGGTTCCCGTCAGCCACAGGGACAAGGCGCCGGGCTTCATCTGATGGCAGACAAGCCGATTGCCGCCATTCAGGCGGATGATGGTGACGGGCTCGACGCAACGGTATTCATGGGGCGTGATCTTTTGGACAGGAGTTTCGGGTTACCCTCTTCAGCCCAGTATATAGCGGTGGTGTGCCCTGATACGACCCCGGTGATATTGTCGGTGGCTGGCGCCTTACCGGTTTCCCGGACCTGCAGTGCCAACGGAAATTTTCCCGGCAAGGTTTATTTTGGTGATCCGGCAGGAGTGGCGAAACCCATCCCCCTGGGAGCGATCATCAGCAGCGACCTGCCCGTGTACCTGATGTACGAAGATTCCGTCACTGACGAGGAACGGAATCTCACGGGTGCCCCTTGATTTCGATCCGGCAAATTCAGGCGTTACATATGAAGCATCTTCTCCTTCATTTATCAGTGGCGATTGCCCTGTCGACAGGATTCCCCCCGGCTTTAGCCGGGCCTGAGTCAGGGGAGGACAAGGATTCGGGCCCCTCTGTCCGACCTCTGGACCCTGAGACCATCAGTCAGATTCAACAGATCAGCCAGATGGTGCTGACCGCCAGACAACAGGTTCAGCCGGATCCTGACGTGGAAGCATTGAGGGCAGCCACGAGACGTCTCCGAACAGCCGTGGAACAAGAATCTGGGCTAATCACCCTTGCATCCGGCTCTCTCTCAGAACCGGATCAGGCGTCAACCCACAGGGAAACCCAGGCGGCCCTGTCCGACCTGGCACAACGTTGCGGTGAGTTGGAAGCGAAGTCTGAACAGGAAGATGGGGCTGAGAGACCGGATGATCGCGGGGAACATGGGCAGCGTATCAAACTGACGGGCAGACTGCGGGAACTGATGGCAGAGGTGCAATCGGCGCTGGAGCTGCCCATCGAGGAAAGGGAAGATGCCCTGCGATCGATTCGTGACCGTTTGGAAATCCGGTCGACGCCTCCATACCACGAGGTCGAACCCCAGCCCACCTGGGTTCTGCAGCAAAACGATCCGGCATTCGGCAAATAATGATCCAACTTTACCAGGGTGATCAAAGCATCTCTACGATGGGGGGCATCATGTTCTGCAACCTTCGGCAACTAATGACGGGACTGGGGGTTTTGTTTATCCTGTGTTTCAGCGTACAGGGGAAAGCGGCCGTGGATTATCTGGGGGAGACGGAAGAGATTGTGTACGGTACGCCATCTGCTCTGTCCCTGAAGCAGAAGGCCACCGCACTGGCTTCGCCGGTCAAGCTATTCGAATATATACGCAACCACTATCAATACGCATTGTATGACGGCTCGCGTTCGGACTCGGTGAACACCTTTCTGGGCCGGCGTGGCAATGATGTGGATCTTGCAACCACGTTGATCGCACTCTACCGCTCCCAGGGGATTCCCGCCCGTTATGCGGTCGGAAGCGTCCGTTTGGACGCTTCGCGAGTAGCCAATTGGCTTGGAGTCCGGAGCGGGCAGCTGGCGGCGAATCTCCTGCAACAGATGCAATCCCCCAAGGCACCAAAGGTCAAGTGGATTCCTGGACCATCAGGAAACCAGATAGAATTTGAACATGTCTGGGTGGAAGTCATGGTGTCCTATCTTGACTATCGTGGAGCTGCCCCTTCGGCAAAATCGGCGAGCTGCAGCATCCAATCCGCCGATTGCGTGTGGATCGGATTGGATCCGTCCTTCAAGACCATGAAGTATAACGAGGGAGCATTGAAGATCCGTGATCAGGTGCCTTTCGATTACCGGGCCTACTACAACGCCATCAAGGACGGTGATGCCAGACTGCTGGACAAGAATCCACTGGAAATCCAGGAAGAGGCGATACTCCGTTATCTGCACGCCAATCACCCTGGCAAGACGCTCGATGATGTTGCCTATACGGGAACGATTGTCCGCCAGGAATTGTCTGTATTGCCCGCATCCCTGCCCTTCGAGGTGGCGGGGGCCGTGCGAACCTATGCATCCGTGACGGCCCATGACCTTGCAGAGCCCACGGTCTCCTGGTCAAAATACCTTGAGGTGACGATCTACAAGCAAAGGACCAACGGCAATCCTGACAAGAATCACACGCTCCTCAGCGCCAGATTTTCCCTGGCCCGTTTGTCAAGCCACCGTCTGACCCTGCGTTTCCCGGGATGTGGACAAGGATGTTTGTCCACCCAGTTGCTACTGGACGGCACTGTGGCGGTCGAGCGGACAGTCTCTCTCGCCAATGGTTTTCCCAAAGGCTTTCTGACGGTCGGTGATCCTTTCATACTGGATCTGGCGATGGATGGAAAAACCTCCGGGGATATCACCACCGAGTACAGGGACACAGTAGGCGGATACTACCGCCTCATAGCCGGCGGTGAGACTTTCAACCGCTCACAGGCGCGCCGCGCTGCGGAGCGTCTGCTGACGGCGGGAGCGCAATACCCCATCGGGGTCACGGGGTCGGGCAAACCCTATGTGGACAGAAACCGGAACGGCCGGCGCGATACGGGTGAGAAGCTACTGATCAACCATTATCCGGCAATGGAGGCCTTGACCGGAGGACTGCTGGACGTGGCGGCAAGCACCTATTACGCCCGCATGGTCGAGGCCATTCACCGCCTGGATGCCCTGCATCACTTGAAGACGCCCATTGTGGGATTGATGGGAATGGTGAGTTCGGTGCGCACCGTGGATTATGTGGACGGGACGGCCTTTTCCATCACCCCAAGGGGGCTACTGATCGATCTCAGGGGAAATACCGTCGCTCAAAGCATGGACATCGACAGCCCCGCCGTGCCGGTACTGGAACAGTTCAAGCTGATCGGTCATATCGCCTCATCGTTGGAACACGAGATCTGGCAGGAACTGACGGGGTTCGATGCGGTTTCGACGGTCAGGGGGATTCAAAAGGTGCTGGGGACACCGGGGGCTGCCGGGGAACTGCTGGAACTGGACAGTGGAACCCCACCTGCGGATCCGGCGCTTTATCGGAAATTTGGATTCATACCCTACGCAGAACTGCCGTCCACGCCGGTCAACAGCAAAGCAATACAGGTATACGGCACCCGGCTGGCGGTGTTCAGGCCAAAGGTGGCCGGTGGAGCGGAACAATGGGTGGACGTCTTACGGCCCCTGGTGACAGCAGCCACCCCGGCGCTTGAGCGGGGGGCCTACAGTTACCAGACCCCACTGGGTGGATTCATCGAATGTTCAAAGGCGAAGGCGGCCACCATAGAGAAATGGATCAGCCAGCGCGGGCCGGGTGCCAGGTTGACATCGTACCGCATTTTATGTCACCGGCTGTTTCGGTCCGGGATGAAGCTGGGGTTGTTGCGGACGTCCTTCCAGAACTATTACCTGAGTGTCGTGAAGAATAATGGATACTCAAGAGGCGGGTTGCTGGATTTTTTCAATCTGGACAAAGGCTTCCTTTTCGATCAGGTCTGGTACCGGGTTCGAGGCATCAATGAGCCACCGGTGTATCCCAGACTGTCTGTCATCCGGCAACTGCGTGATGATCTGCTGCTTCCAGCCCCTGGAAAAAGTTACCATTATTGGATACCAACCCGGGTGAGCCGGGGGGATACGGGCCGTTTCACGGTCTTCATCCGGCAAACCAAGACAGCGACCGATTTGTCTTTGCAATTTGCGATCCAAAAAAGCACGATCCAGGCGGGTGGCGGATATGTCGACGGGAGTTTCTCCCTGATGCCATCCAAATCCATTCTGAACGTTCCCGGTCACTTCCTGGTGCCGAAGTTCGATAACGCCCGCTTCACCAATCTGCATAACGTGTCATGGGTGAGCAACGACCCGGTCCGCACCCCCACGACGCGCGACCCGATATCCACGGTCAACGGCAGAATGTTCCTGGACGAGCGGGATGTGATGATCAAGGGAAGGGGGCTGCATTATGTACTGACCCGGACCTACAACTCGCTGATGGCCAGGAACAAGAAAAAGAGTGGATTCGGGTGGGGCTGGCACCATTCCTACGGCATGACCCTGGTGTCGCGCGACTACGGAGACTGCCCCAATTGCACCAAACAACAGCGCAAAGAGAACTTCAACCACAGGACCTCCAGCATCATCTACCTTGACGAGCGGGGGGGCGAACATGCTTATCTCGTCAACGAAGTGACGCATGAAGTGACCCCGCCGAAAGGGGAATTCAACCAATTGATCCTGTTGCCGAAACAACACCGTTATGATTTGGTCTTCCGCAATGGGGTACGCTATCTCTTCAAGGGTGGCAATCTGGCGCGCTATCCCAACAAAAGAGCCCGCCTGGTGGCGATCGAAGACCCCTGGGGGAACCGGTTGACCCTCAAGTACGACAGCCTGGGACGGTTGGCCAGGGTGTATGACAATCTCAAGCTGGCGGGGCGGACGGGGCTCAGGTTCCGGTATGCGGGCACGAGCGGGCTGATCAGTAAGGTGATCGACTGGAGTGGCCGGATCTGGCGTTACCATTATTCCCGTGGGCGACTGATCTCGGTCACCGATCCCCTGGGAAAGACGATCACGTATACGTATTCCAAAAAACGCCTGCTGTCACAAAAAACCCTGCCAGAGCAGCGTGGTGGCCTGCCGGTCCGGACCGTGTTCCAATACTTCCAGAACGGCCGTGCCTACCGCAATGACAACGGTCTGGGCCAGGGAGAGCGGCTGGACTATGACCTGTACCGCCAGCACACCCGGGTGGCCGATCCCCGCGGTTTTGTGACTGTCCAGACCTACGACCGCAAGTATGGAGCGCTGATCAAGCTGAGCCGGCCCGACGGCGGCATTCTCACCTTCGACAACAACGCCGACGGACTGCGCTACCGCAAAACCGATGCCCTCGGTTACCGTACCGGCTACTCCTACCTTTCCAACCGAGGCATCAGTGCCCTGGCATCGGACAACTTCGGCCGGGTGTCCCGGGAACAGGATGCCCTGGGGCACACGGTGGACACCGACTACGGCCCCCTGGACCGGA
>CAYUPV010000184.1:0-5973 GCA_964445885.1 uncultured Methylococcales bacterium | reverse complement strand
GCCACCAGTCGATGCACCATCTGGAGGCGTGCGGATACCACATCATAGAGGAAGCCGGGATAGTTTTTCAGGGTCTCGGCGGGCAAAAACTCAGGCGGCCACCAGGAACCAAAACAGGTGGGCACCTCGGGACAAGCCAATCCAGCTCCGCTGACTCGCAGGTGGATTCCCAATGTCAACGCCACCAGGATCAAGAGCAGGGTCAACAGCACAAATTTTCTATACATTGTTGTTTTTTCAACCAATCTGAGAAGCCCTAAGGAGACGCTTCAGATCGTGATACAAGCCATAGGGGTCAAAGCCGGCATCATACCACATCATCAGATTTCCCAATGGGTCCATGAGAATCACCTGGCCGCAGCGCAATGGTTGTTTGAGAACAGCCCTGTTGAGCCTGGCCGCAAAATCCCGATCTGTTTGTGCCAGGTAGAGATCGTTATCCTGTTTCAACCACTGAAACAAGTCGGCTGAGGGGGGAAACGCCGCATTCCAGACTGCCAGGCGACGCACCCTGGGGATATCCTTGCTGAACAGGGGATGAAGCCTGCGGGTATTGTCCAGGGCCTGACGACAACTTATCTCGTCTTCCTTCAGCAACACGTGGATCATCACCCAGCGCCCATAAATCCCCCGCAAGGGCTTGCCATCGGAATCCCCATCATTGACCGGATGGAACATTTCGTATTTGACAGGGACCGGCGGCTGAATCAGGCTTCCATGATTCGTCGGGCTTCCCCAGAGCTCGGGATGCTTGACCAGATACCAAGCGCCAACCCCCGGCAGCGCCCCGATCAGGAAGATCAGCCACACGACCCACATCCCACCTTTCTTATTTGTTTTCTCAGTCAAAGAATCACCTCTTATCAGCCCTTTTCAGGCCAGACCAGATCCATAAACCCAGTGCAATCAGAGCAAAAGTAAACCATTGCAAGGCATAACCGATATGACGCTCAGGTTTGATGTAATCCAGCCGCCATTCACGCACATAACCATCGGCCTGGTCCGGATCCATTTTGATCTGGAAATCAAGCACCTTGCGATGCAAGCGCGCCTCCAATACCTCGGGGACCAGTTCCTGCACCACCGCTGGCCAACCTGCTGTTGGTCTTCTCATCCCCTTAAGATACATTCCCATGCGGGGAAAATGGTCGGTGCGCCCCCGGACGGTGACCTCACGCCGCGCTAACGTGACATCCGGCAAGCGACTTCGATTCCCTTGCCCAGGCACCCACCCACGGTTGATCAACACGACCCGCCCAAACCCTATCTCCAGCGGCGTCAGCACCTCATATCCGGCCTTTCCCCGATAGGTCCGATTATCGAGCAGAATCTGGTGCCTGGGATCCCACAGTCCGGTCACGATCACTTTGTGGAACCGTCCCAAAATCCCCAACTTTTCTTCTCCCTGCATTACAATCGCAGGCAGTTGCAACTGCTGCTCCTGCAAATCCAGTAGCGCTTGTTTTTCCTTGGCACGGCGCAACTGCCACATTCCCAGGACCAGGAACAGGGACACCGCCAACAAAGTCAACAGGGTCAATAACCATCCTGCTTTGAAATATCGGCGTCCGGTCTTTACCATGTCTGATTTTCTCGAAAGGTTGAACGCATGCTGATCAAATTACTCGTTTTCTCCGCTTTCATCGGGATCGTCATCAGTCTCGGCTCCGCCTTGTATTATCTGATACATGACAAGAGCCGTTCACTGCGCACCGCCAAGGCCCTGACGACCCGGATTTCCCTGTCCCTGATCCTTTTCTTCTTCCTGTTGCTCGCCGCCCGCCAGGGCTGGATCAAGCCTCATGGTATCCGCCCTGCCCAGATCCAACAAAAAAAGGCGCCACCTCAGTAGCGCCTTTTTGCCTGCAATGAAAATCTTCTCAGAGCCAATACACAAAGATGAACAAACCCAACCAGACCACATCGACGAAGTGCCAATACCAGGCAGCCGCCTCAAAAGCAAAGTGATGCTCGGAGTCGAAGTGCCCCCGCAATGATCGCAGCAGCACCACCGTAAGGAAGATCGCACCGATCGTCACATGCATACCATGAAAGCCGGTCAACATGAAGAACGTGGAGCCGTAGATGCCAGCCCCAAGGGTCAAACCCATTTCGGTATAAGCATGGTAATACTCGTACGCCTGAAAACTCACGAATGAAAAACCCAAAACGATGGTCGCGATCAGCCCTTTTATCAATTGCTGCCGGTTGTTCTGTAGCAACCCCCAGTGCGCCCAGGTGACAGTCGCGCCGCTCGACAACAGAATCAGGGTATTCAGAGCCGGAATCCCCCACGCCTCCATCGGCTCGAATTCACCACCGATATGAGCGGGGCCATTGGTAGGCCATTCCGGCGCATAACCGGGCCATAGCAGGTTGGTATATTCTCCCACGCCGGTACTTCCGTCACCGCCCAGCCACGGAACCACATACATCCGGATGTAGAACAGACTGCCGAAGAAGGCAGCGAAAAACATCACTTCGGAGGCAATGAACCAGATCATTCCCCAGCGGAAAGATCGCTCCACCTGCTGGTTGTACAGGCCGGACACCCCTTCCTTGATCACTTCGCCAAACCAACCAACCAGCATCCCGATCATGATCAGGACTCCGGCAACCATGAAGAATGCGCCTGCCCCCAAACCGATCAATTTGGCGGCAAAACCGCCCAACAGGGTAAACAGGCCGATGGAGCCGATAATCGGCCACCTGGCCACATGAGGCAAATAGTAACTATCACTTGCTGTCGTCATAATTCTCCCCTTTACATTTTCTCTTTGGATTCAGCAATCTGAGTGCCTTCTTATCTGAACAGGTAGCCGAGAACATCCTTCAATGCCAGGATATACAATAAAATCACCAGCAGAACCAGGGCAGATGCAAGAAGCAGATTTTTCTTCCGGATATCCATCGTATTACCTCGAATGAACTCCCTCCCCCAAAGGGGAGGAGGGAGCCAACCCGGTTATTCGTCGTGGATCGCTTTATTGAGATCGATGCCTTCGAAGGAATGATGGTATGGCATAGGAGAAGGTAAATTCCATTCCAAGCCATGGGATTTGGCACCTTCCCAGACCTCTTCAGTTGCCTTTTCGCCTTCTCCCTTGATGGCCTTGTAAGCGATGTAGACCAAAAGAAGCTGAGCAAAACCGAACACAAAAGCGCCAACGGTGGACATCTGATTGAATTCGGTGAACTGAACCGCATAGTCCGGAATCCTTCTTGGCATCCCCGCCAGTCCCAAAAAGTGTTGCGGCAGAAACAACAGGTTGAAGCCAAGGAACGACAACCAGAAATGTAATTTCCCCAGTCGCTCGTCGTACATCCGCCCGGTCCATTTTGGCAGCCAGAAGAAGAAACCAGCAAAGATACCGAACACGCCACCCCCCACCAGCGTGTAGTGAAAATGGGCGACGATGAAATAGTTGTCATGATAGTAAAGGTCGGCAGGCGCCTGGGACATCATGATCCCGGTGAAACCACCGAACACGAACAGCACCAGGAAACCCAGCGCTTGAAGCATCGGGGTTTCGAAGGTCAGAGCCCCCTTCCACATGGTGGCCAGCCAGTTGAACACTTTTACCCCGGTGGGCACCGCGATCAACATGGTGGCATACATGAAATACAGTTCGGCCGGCACCGGCATCCCCACGGTATATTGGTGATGGGCCCAGACGAGAAGCGACAGGATACCGATCACCGCGGTGGCAAAGACCATGGAATTCTTACCGAACAAAGGCTTGCGCGAGAATACCGGGATGACCTGGGAGATGATCCCAAACGCAGGCAGCACGATGATGTAAACCTCAGGATGACCGAAGAACCAGAACAGATGCTGGAACAATACCGGATCGCCACCACCGGCTGCGTCGAAGAAGCTGGTGTCGAAAAACTTGTCGGTCAGCAACATGGTCACCCCGCCGGCCAGCACCGGCATCACCACGATAAGCAGGAACGCCGTGATCAGCCAGGCCCAGACGAACATGGGCATTTTCATCATGGTCATTCCCGGCGCCCGGAGATTGAAGATAGTGACAATGATGTTGATCGACGCCATGATCGAGGAAAGTCCCAGCAAATGAACGCTGAAGATGGTAAATGGCAGGGCATTCCCCATCTGCAGCACCAGCGGCGGATAGAGCGTCCAGCCGGAGGCGACCGCCCCCCCATCCATGAACAGGGTCGCTGAAAGCAGGGTCGCCGCGAATGGCAACACCCAGAAACTCCAGTTGTTCATTCTGGGCAGTGCCATATCAGGGGCACCAATCATCGGTGGGATCAACCAATTGGCAAACCCGGCAAAGGCCGGCATCACCGCCCCAAACACCATGATCAAGGCATGCAGGGTAGTCATCTGGTTGAAGAAATGGGGGTCGACCAACTGCAGTCCGGGCTGGTACAGCTCCGCCCGGATGATCAGGGCCATCAGGCCTCCCACCAGGAACATGATCATTGCGAAGGTCAGATAGAGGGTGCCAATATCCTTGTGATTAGTGGTGACGATCCACCTTATCCAGCCCTTGACAGGGCCGTGTTCGTGCTCTACTCCATGCGTATCTGCTACCGTTGCCATAACATTTACCTCTCCTCGTTTCGATGCGATTTCGTTCAGCGGTTGTCCGCGATATGTTCCGGTGTCACCAGATCTCCCGTGTCATTACCAAAGGCGTTACGCACATAGGTAATAACGGCTGCCAGATCTTCATCGCTGATGTTTTCATCTGCGCCAAATGCAGGCATCGCGCCTTTGCCTTCCAGGACAATTTCGAGATTCTGATCCAGGTCGCCGGTAGCAACAGCACTTTCCACCAAAGCAGGGAAAGTAGCCGGTATACCACTGCCATCGGCTTGGTGACAGCTGGCACAGTGGGTGTTATAAGCCGCCTTCCCCCGGTTCATCGCGTATTCCATCGACCATTCGGCAGAGCTTGGAACTGCGGCATGTTCCTGTTTCCATTTGGCTACCCAGGCCTGATAATCCGCCTCGGTCACTGCCTTGACCACGATCGGCATATAGCCGTGATCGCGGCCACACAGTTCGGCACACTGGCCACGATAGATGCCCGGCTCCTCGATCTTCACCCAAGCGGCGTTAATAAAGCCTGGAATGGCATCTTTCTTCCAACCGAAAGCCGGTACCCACCAAGCATGCAGCACATCCGCAGCAGTAATCTGAAACCGAATCTTCTTGTTGATAGGAAGCACCAACGGGTGATCCACATTCAGGAGATAATGAGGAACGGTCGCCGGGTCAATGCCGGAATTCATTTGCCTGGCTTCGTTACTCTTCGCATCCAGACTGCTGAAAAACTTGATGCCTTCCTCTGGATATTCATATAGCCATTTCCACTGATAGCCGGTGACCTTGATAGTCATGTCCGAATTGCTGGTATCCTCGATCTTGACCAGCGCCTTGGTCGCCGGAACAGCGATCCCGATCAGGATCAGAACTGGAATAATCGTCCACACAACTTCCAGCAAGGTATTCTCGTGGAATGTGGCAGGCACCGGATGTTTGGACTTACGGTGGTTGATGATCGAATAGAACATGACGCCGAACACCACCACAGCGATTCCCAAACAGATCCAAATGGCGTACATGTGAAAATCATAAATCAGCCGACTGGTCTCATCGGGCCCCACAGGAATATTGAGCTTGTAGTCAGCCCATGCGGCCTCCCCCATCAAACCCAGAAATAATGCGATAGATAACCGCTTGAGATTATGTAAGATCACTGAACACTCCCCTCAAGTTTTGCAACCACGGAAAAAATCTTAGAATTCGGAAACGCCAGCTTGTTCTTGTAGCGTTGTCGCCAGCTTTTGCTTTTCTTCTTCCCCCAAAAAAGCGCCTATCTCAACCCATTTTCCATGGGAGCCGATCACCAGACGCTTACATGGACCCGGAAGCCAATCGATCCTGGCCCAAAAACGGGAAAACTCGACACTGAAGCGAGTACCGGGAGTACTTTG
>CAYUPV010000183.1:0-6021 GCA_964445885.1 uncultured Methylococcales bacterium | reverse complement strand
TCCAGACAGCCGGAAGATCAAACGTGAATTCGGTTGCAGAAGGATTCGCAGTCCCTGACCCGAAGTGACGCTGCCATCGATCGGGTCGGTGTAACTGAAATCATCGGCGTCGGTCACCTGGAAGTCGCCAAAGGATCGTCCCGGCAGGGCGGGCAATTGGCTGCGGAGATGTTCAATGATTCCTTTGGCGGTCTCGAGGTCGATGACTTCGTAGTCGTGTCGGGAGTAGTAATTACGGCCAAAACGCTGCCAGTGCCGTTGGACCAGGTCGGCGACGGATTTGTCGCTGGCAACCACGATGTTGAGCCAGAACAGCACGGCCCACAGGCCGTCTTTCTCGCGCACATGGTCGGAACCAGTGCCGAAACTCTCTTCTCCGCATAGGGTGATCTTGCCTGCGTCGAGCAAATTGCCGAAGAATTTCCATCCAGTGGGCGTTTCGTAGCATGGGATTCCCAAGGTTTGAGCCACCCTGTCGACTGCCTGGCTGGTAGGCATGGAGCGGGCTACCCCCCGCAGTCCTTTGCGGTAACCAGGGGCCAGACTTGCGTTGGCCGCCAAAACCGCAAGGCTGTCGCTGGGGGTGACGAAGAAATTACTTCCCAGGATCATGTTGCGGTCCCCGTCACCATCCGAGGCTGCACCCAGGGTGGGCGCTTCGGGACCGTTCATTTTGTCGACCAGGGTTTTGGCATAGGTCAGGTTGGGGTCGGGGTGGCCGCCGCCGAAATCCTCCAGGGGAGTGGCATTGATCACCGATCCGGGTGCGGCGCCCAGCTCCTGTTCCAGGATCCGTTGGGCATAAGGGCCCGTGACCGCGTGCATGGCATCGAAGCAGAGGCTGACTTTACCCGAGGTCAGTGCCTGTCGCATCCGATCGAAATCGAACAACTGGGCCATCAGGGCGGCATAGTCATCCACAGGGTCGATGATCTTGACGATGGTATCGCCGAAATGATGCTCTCCCACCAAGTCAAGGTCCAGGTCGGGTATTCGGGTAATCCGGTATTCGTTGATTCTCTTGCTGCGCCGGTAGAAAGCATCGGTATAACGTTCCGGTGCTGGTCCGCCGTTATCAATATTGTATTTGATGCCGAAATCACCATTGGGCCCCCCGGGATTGTGGCTGGCAGACAATACGAGTCCACCCAGCGCATGGTGGCTTCGGATCAGGTGGGAGGCTGCCGGAGTGGACAGGATTCCCCCTTGACCCACCATAAGTTTGCCAAAGCCCGCGGCTACCGCCATCTTGATGATCGTCTGCAGGGCCTGACGATTGAAATAGCGGCCGTCACCGCCGAGTACCAGAGTTTTTCCCTGCCTTTCAGGAAGACAATCGAATATGGACTGAACGAAGTTTTCCAGGTAATTGGGTTTATCCAGGAATACCCGGGTTTTCTTGCGTAGGCCCGATGTCCCTGGTTTCTGATCAGGATAGGGAGTGGTTTTACGGACTTCGATTTGCATGGTTGTCATCCCCACTTGGCTTGCTTTCGTATATGATTTAATTAAAACGCCGGCTCACAGTTCGCCCCTGTTTGCTGTCCGTTGCCAAGGTTGATGGGAATCAACCCTTGGTTTGCGCGGCTGATCGCTGCTTCGAGGCCTTGAATCGCCTTGTTATGATTCCAACCTGTCAGGGGGGTATCAGACCGGTTGGGACACTACATTTTATGTGAGTTTAACACCAAGTCAGGCAGTCGGTATATGAGCAAAATACACTGGATGCGGCATATTCTGGGCATTCTGCTGGGATTGCATGCGGTGTTCACCTGGGCGTTACCAAAGGATGATTTTTGGGTGCTCGTGGATACCAGCAGGCAACGCTTGCAGGTCATGCGTGGGGATAAACCGGTGGAGAGCTTCGCCAACATCTCCATCGGGCGGGGTGGGGTGACCAGGGAAAAGTTCCGCGGAGACAACAAAACGCCGTTGGGAGTCTTTCACATTGCCTGGGTGAACGAAAAGAGCAAGTACCATCTTTTCTTCGGGCTCGATTATCCCAATCTCCCTTATGTCAAGAGCGGTTGGTTGCGTGGAATGCTCGACAAGCCGACGTTCCGCGCCCTGATTCGGGCCAACTTCGATGCTGCCGTGCCTCCTCAGGATACACCGTTGGGGGGGTACATCGGCATTCATGGACTTGGGCAGGCCGATCGCCGGATCCATGGGCTTTTCAACTGGACCCGTGGTTGTATCGCCTTGACCAATGCCCAGATCGATCAACTGCGTCGATGGATCGGTGTGGGGACAACGGTGGTCATTCGATGAAGCATGCGGAATTTTGACTTGAAAGCGGTGTTTGTGTGATGATTCCCCTTGTAAAAATTCAATAAACAACAAGGGGGATAGTGTTATGTTGAAATCCGCTGCCAAACTTGCTTCGCTCGCGCTTGCGCTGGGTGTCATGTCAGGTTGTGCCACCAATGAAGTAATGGAACAGGATCACCTGCGTCTTCAAGAACTGGACAAACTGGTTCAGGCGCAGAGTCAGAAGATCCTTCAGGTCGAAATGACTGCCAACAATGCCCTTGCCCAGGCCCAGCATGCACACGATGCCGCTGTATCTGCTCAGGCAATGGCGGAAAAGTGCAATAAGGCGTGCGGCGCTCAAATGGAAAAAATGTTCCAGAAATCCATGATGAAATAATCGCCCGCTCTGCGGGTTTTATTTGATCAGCAGGCCCCTGTTACGGGGCCTGTTTTTTTCCCTCTGCCAAAATGGTCAAGGTTGGGTTGGGGCGGGTGGAAATCCTGACGGGAATGCCCAGCTGCTTTCGCAAGGCTTTCTTCAACGCAGCGCCATTGATTCGAACCGCTCTTCCCCGGCTCTTGCGTTCGATCAATATCAATGCCTGTTCGAGCATCTTTTCATAAGGTTGAGACTCCTCTTTCAAAGGGGGGTGCACCTCGATATAGAGATCCCCGGCAAACCAGCCTACCTTGATAGGCTGGTTGATCAGGGTCACCGGTGTTCCCACCTTGACTTCCGGAAACAGACGTTCGATGTCTTCGGGATACATTCGCACACAACCATGGGTGACGCGCATTCCGATCCCGAAGGGTTTGTTGGTGCTGTGAATGAGATACCCCGGGATCCCCAGACGCATGGCGTATTGTCCCAGCGGATTGTCGGGACCGGCGGGAACCACGTCCGGCAGCTCATCCCCGTCTTCGGCATGTTCCTTCTTGATGGATTCGGGAGGCCGCCAGGCGGGATCCTTGACCTTGGCGACGATGTGAGTGGTGCCGAGCGGTGTTGACCAATCCATCCTTCCGATACTCACCGGGTGGGTCACGACCTTTGGGGGTTCTCCCCTGCGCGGTGTCGGAAAATAGTACAGACGCATTTCAGGAATATTGAGGACAATGCCTTGATGAGGGGCTGCTGGAAGAATGAATCGCTTCGGTAATAAAACCTTCGCGCCTTCGGGGGGAATCCATCGGTTGAGATCGGGATTGGCGAGTTTGATCTCGTTCTGGCCGATGTCGAAGTGTCTGGCGATATCCAACAGCGTTTCATCTTGCTGCACTTGAGTGGTGGTCAGAACGCCCACCAGATCCACGTCTGCGGGTGGGAGGGTGTAGATATCGGCCCTGGAAACCGTGCCCAGTGCACAAATTGCAAGTGCGATGTGCGAATATTTTCTCATAGCCTTATGAGACCTTGTATTTGTAGATAGAATAACACTGAATTGCGTTCCAACCCATGAATGGGGGCAAGGTGATGCGAAAATTTGATCTTGATAACCACAATGGGTTCGTTCAATGAATTTACCAGGCCCCTGGTTGAAGGGTAGGTTGTTACGGCGCTACAAGCGTTTTCTGGCGGATGTGGAACTTGACGATGGGGGGTTGGTCACTGCCCATACGCCCAATACGGGTTCCCTCATGGGGTGTGCAGAACCTGGTATGCAGGTCTGGTTGCGTGACACTCAGGATGGCAAACGCAAATATATCTATTCCTGGGAGCTGGTAGAGCCAAAGATCGGTGTATTGGTGGGAATACACACCGGGCTAAGCAATCATCTGGTGAAGGAGGGTATCGAAACCGGAAGCATCAGATCCTTGCAGGGATATGGCAGTATTCGCAGCGAGGTGCCTTACGGGCGCGAAAAAAGCCGTATCGACCTGTTGCTGGAGTCAGACGGAAAACCACCCTGTTACGTGGAGGTGAAGAATGTAACCCTGGTCGAAAACGGGGTGGCAACGTTTCCCGATGCCGTCAGTGAGCGAGGTCAGAAGCATCTGCGGGAATTGATCGAAGTGGTCAGAGAAGGAGGGCGGTCGATCATTTTCTTCTGTATTCAGCGCAGTGACGTCACCGGGATGATGCCTGCCGACGGAATCGATCCCAAGTATGGGGAATTGTTGCGGGAAGCGATAGGTGCCGGAGTCGAGGCGATGGCCTGGCGGGCCCAGGTGACACTCGAAGAAATTACTTTGACTCAGGCAGTGCCGGTGGTGTGTCCTTGATACGATCCATGACATTCCACCGCATGATTTTAACTTTTGCCGAACAAATTCCTTTTTCAGGCGTCTCCAAAGACGGGAAGAATCATAGGGTAAGGTTTTTTCGGGCTATGGGGAGAATATGGCGAAGAAAATGATGGCTATATTGATTGTGGATGATGACCAGGATCTGGGGAAATTGATCGGTATGCGTCTCGATGCTGAAGGTTACCAAACCCTGACGGCTCGTGGTGCCCGGGAAGCCTTCGAGATCCTGGGGATCGAGGGCCACTCGCCGGTGGATCCCGCTGTGGAGTTGGTCGTGCTCGATGTGATGTTGCCTGATATCTCAGGGATAGAGGCTTGTCGACGGATCAAGTCCGATGCTCGTATTGGTGATATTCCGGTCATCATGATGACCGGGAGTAGTGATGAAATGCATCTACAACAGGCCTTCGATGCCGGAGCCATGGATTATATCGAAAAGCCTTTCAAGGGAATGGAGTTGCTTGCCAGGATTCGCTCGGCTCTACGTCTGAAGAAGGAGATCGATTCGCGTAAAAGGCAGACTTTCGAATTGGAAAGGGTGGCAGAGCAACTAAAGAAAGCGAATGAGCAACTGCGCCAGTTGTCCTTCCACGATGCCCTGACCGGCCTTCACAACCGCCGTTATTTCGATGAGTTCGTGGAAAGAGAATTCAAACGCGCCCAGCGCAATCGGAACGATCTGGCACTGATCATGATCGATATCGATCATTTCAAAAGCTACAATGACCGTTTTGGTCACCAGGCTGGTGATGAGTGCCTGCGACAGATTACCGCCACCTTCGCCCTGGTGATTCATCGGTCCCATGATCTGGTGGCCAGGTATGGGGGAGAGGAATTTGCCGTGGTGTTGCCGGAAACCAATACCAAGGGGGCGTTGGCAGTCGCTGAGAACCTACGCAGCAGGGTGGCTGATCTCAAGATTCCTCATCCCGATTCTCCTTTTGGCTATGTCACCATCAGTGAGGGGGTGGCTTCACTGATTCCTGCGTCAGATTCGTACGCCTCTCAATTGATCGAAGCTGCCGATGCCGCACTGTATCACTCCAAACGTGCCGGTCGCAATCGGGTCAGCGTCTCAGCCTGAGCGGTTCACCAGTGAATTCTATTCCAGCCCAGCCATCTTGCATGAAGGTGCGAATGTTACGGTGATCGTCATCCTCATGAGCTGCCAGCACATGCTGGTAATGTTCCCCGAACAAGGCAAGGGTCTCCGGTTCTGAAAGCTCGTTCTGTCTGGCAAAGGCGAGCACCTTGCAGGAGCCTTCATTTTCTCCCGCCCGGTTGACGAAGCGGTTTTTCCCCACTCCATTGGCAAAGGCGGTCGGTGTGTATTGGTAATGGGCATCGATGACAGCCAGCGTGGTGGTGAATTCCACCGTCTCTCCAGCACGTATCTTGGCGATCAGGGATTGAGGATTCATAGGTTACCGTGAAAGATACTTGGTGGGCAGGGAGCAGGGGAGTGGTTTTCGGGACGCCGTGAATCCGTCCATGGAGGCTCGGACGCGGCCGTCCAGGCCG
>CAYUPV010000182.1:0-6068 GCA_964445885.1 uncultured Methylococcales bacterium | reverse complement strand
CCTGGTGCTCAGGGCGGCGATTCGGGCTTCCAAGGGAGAGAACGCGCAGGCACGCGCCGATCTTGAAATCGCCTTCAGGCTCAAACCCCTGGATCCTGAAGCGTTGCGGATCCAGGCGGCGATGGATTGGCGCGACGGAAAAAAAGAACAGGCCGTGGCGATGCTTCGCAAGGGATTGGCGGCGCATCCCGAGGACCGGACATTGCAAATGGCGATGGCCGAATTCCTGGTCGCCAGCGGCAAGGCCGAAGAAGCACTCCCCCTGTATCGGAAATTGATCGAGCAGGATCCCGAGCAGCTGGCCCATCGTCTGCGTCTGGCGCAGGCCCTGCTGGGATTGAAAAAGACCGACGAGGCCGAAGCGGTCCTGCGCCAGGCGGTCGAAACCATGGAAGACCACAAGCCCGCCATCAAGGCCCTGTTGGCATTCGAGGAAAAAGTCAGGGGAGGGGAGGCCCCATCGAAGGAACTGGATCGTCTCATTACCCAATATCCGGAAGATCCCGAGCTGCGTTTCATGCTGGCAGGCTTCTATCTCAAACAGAACCAGTCGGACAAGGCCAAGGCGGTGCTCAGGCAAGTCGTCGAGCATTTTGGCGACGATGACGCCGCACTCAAGGCCAAAAACAAGCTGGCGGAAATCGCCATCCTCGGTGGGGACAAGGCAAAGGCGAAGCAGTTGATCGCTGAAGTGCTGGAAAAGTCCGCCCAAGACGCAACCGCACTGTCGCTCAGAGGACGTATGACCCTGATGGAAGGCGGCAGTGCCGACAGCGCCATTGCCGATTTCCGTGCCGCCCTGGTGAGCCGCCCCAAGGACGTTCAACTGTTGCAATGGCTGGCCGGTGCGCACCTGCGCAAGGGTGAGATCGACCTGGCCCAGGAAACCATGGTCAAGGCCGCTGAGCTGGCGCCAGACAATGCCGATCTCCATCTGCGCCTGGCCAGCCTGATGAAGCAGCGTAACTTGGATGATGCGGCGATCAAACAACTCGACCAGTTCCTGCAGCGGAAGTTTGACCCCAGGGTCGCGATGCAACAGTTCGAATGGCTGATGCAGCAGAAACGCTATGCCCAGGCCGAACAGTTGGCGCAACAAATGATCGAGAAGCTGCCCAAACAGGGCACGGGTGAGTATCTTCTCGGCCTTGTGGCCCAGGCCAGACAGGATTGGCAAAAAAGCATCACTTTGTACGAGCAGGCATTGGAGAAACAACCGAAGGCCCTGGAGCCTTTGCAAGGCTTGATCAACAGCTATTTTGCCCTGAAACAGCCTGACAAGGCCCGGCAACGTTTGCTGGCCATGTTGCAGGCCCATCCCGACCATTTTCCGGCCCAATATCTGTTGGGCGAGGTATTGTGGCGCCAGGGAAAAAAGACAGAAGCCATCGAAGCATGGCAAAAGGTCATGACCATGAAACCGGATTGGCCGCTGCCTTATCAACGTTTGGCCCAGGTGCACCTGGCAAGCGGGGAGGTGGAGCAGGCCGTCGACCTGTACCGCAAAGCCCTGGAAGCCGATCCGGAACAACAACAGCGCTATCTGGATCTGGCATTGCTGCTGCAGCGCCTGGGAAGAAACGATGAGGCGATCTCGGTGTACCAGCGGGCCCTGGAGAAATTCCCCGAGTCGCTCATTCTCAAGAACAACCTCGCCAGCCTGATGCTGGATCATCAATTCGACGAGACGGGGCTGGCCAAGGTCGCCCAGCTCGCCGAAGCCCTGGAGAACAGTCATAACCCCGCCTATCTGGATACCGTGGCCTGGCTTCGTTATCGTCAGGGGCGCTATATGGAGGCCAGGGAAAACATCACAAAAGCCGTCTCCGCGGCAGAAGACCAACCGGTCCTGCTCTTCCACCAGGCCGAGATTCTGGCCAGGCTGAATGAAATGGAACACGCCTGTACCAGCCTGGAAAAAGCGATCCAACTCAATACCCGTTACGGAGAACTCAAAGAAGTCCAGAATCTGCAGAAACACTGTCCCAGCCAAGCAGGACTATCCCAGAATGAATCGACGCAACCTGGCCCCCAACCCTGATTCTTCACGGTAACTTGTCATAAAGAGGCCAACCTCCACCCCGACAGCAGGAATCCCCCTCGATCCCCCTTTCATAAAGGGGGAGGAAATCCCCCACACACGCCTCACTCCCCCTCTGAAAAAAGCGGAGGAAATCCGCCACACGTGCCTCATACTCCCCCCTTTGACAAAGGGGGGGGTTAAGGGGGGATTTATGATGAAACCTAAAAGGGTAAATTCCATAGGATGGGTAAATCGTAGCGAAACCCATCGGGTTTGTTGGGAAGAGTCAGAATATTTTACATTCACTACGATATTGATCTGCCAGCATTAACCAAACTATTGATATTCAACCTATTTTCTTGTCATGGCTTGATAATTGTATGGATTATAAAGATGAACGCCGGCAACCGCTAATCAGGTGTTCATAAACACGTCTATGCTTACTGACAGCACAGATCATTATCTGAATACGAAAATTGCGGAGATACATCGTGAATACAAAAATCAAATCCGTGGGGGGAATGCTTGTCGCCGCCTTGTTCACCCAAGGTGCCGGAGCTGTCACGATTAATTTTGATTATTCATTGGATACCAATGGTTTTTTTTCGTCTCAAGCCCGCAAAGATGTACTGCAGAGCGCGGGAAATTTTTTCGGCAATCGGCTCACCGATCACCTTACTGCCATTTCCTCAAGTGGCAGTAATCAATTTAACGCTAAATTTTCTGATCCCGGCACCGGTAATTCTGCCACCAGTCCCAATTTCAGTGTCGCCGCTGACACCCTGACCATTTTTGTGGGGGGGCGTTCGTTGGGTGGCGCTTTGGGGCTTGGCGGTCCGGGAGGTTTCAGCTGCAGTGTATTCGGTACATTCTGCGCCGATGCTGCGAGTCGTGGTCAGGGGGTGACGAGTGGTCTGGGCGCAACTGATTTCGGTCCCTGGGGAGGTTCGATCAGCTTTGACAATACCGCCACATGGTATTTCGACCCCGATACCAGCACTGATGAATCTTTCACCGGTTTCGATTTCTACTCGGTCGCCCTGCATGAAATCGGTCATGTGTTGGGTGTCGGGACAGCGGATTCATGGTTCAACCAGACTTCGGGCAATCAATTCACCGGAAGCCACTCGGTGGCTGTGCATGGTGGTAACGTTCCCCTGAACACCGGCAGCGATCACTGGGCCAGTGGAACCACCAGTCCCATCAATGGTACCGGCAGTTTCGATGTTGCGATGGCCCCCTCAATCGCAGCCGGACAGCGCAAACGCTTCACCGACCTCGACGTGGCGGCGCTGCAGGACATCGGCTGGCAAGTGACCACCGTCCCACTGCCCCCCGCAGCGGCTTTGATGCTGGGCGGATTGTTAATGGGTGGAGGGGTATGGCGCAAGCGTCGTGCATAAAGTGACACAAATATGAAAGCAGTTCATGGCCGGATCACGGGGCGCAATAACTTAGGCGTACTGTGCCACACACCGGCTTCGTCAGGTGCGATACACTTTGCGATTGCACCTGACGGAACGAACCGCCCCCGGACACGATCGTCCTGTCATGACGAAGGAAGCAGACTCGTTGAATTGGTTCGAGGTTGGTTCATCCTGTTCATGGGTTTAACCCTTTTGATCGGAATAGGCACCGCGATGGCCGCACCTCCTGGATACATCGAAACAGAAGTCGACTGGCAACGCATCCAACCGGGCATCAGCGCCCGTCAGACCTGGGCCCAAAACCATCCGGACCACTATGTCTACGACCTGAAACGGGACTGCTGTTGCGCCCGCCACGACGTCAGGGTATTCGTCGTCGCCGGCCAAGTCGTCCAGATAGAAGACCAGCAAAGTGGGGAGGTCATCACCGATGAGGCTGAGCTGAAAAAGTATCGTACCCTCGATGAGTACGACACCTGGCTGGATCACCAGTGGCAAAAAGGCGCTGATGCCTTCATGGTCAAACGCAACCGTCATCTCGGCTATCCCGAAGAAATCCAGATCGATCCCAGTTACCGCATGGCGGACGATGAAATCCGGGAAAACATCGTACGTTTTCGTCTATTGCAACGGAGCGCAAAATGAACTCACTCAACTCTCAAACGATCGAGGGAAAAGCCAGCCAACGCGTGATCGCCTGGCAGGAGGTACTCTACTGGTCCCTGATCATAGGCGGCCTGGTCCTGGCTTTTTGGGATTCGACGCAGAAACTGATCGAAATCTGGACCAACCGCGAAGAATACAGCCACGGTTTCTTCATCCCCCTGATCACCCTCTATCTGCTCTGGCAACAAAAAGACAAGTGGCTGGGCGGCAAGGGGCATTGGAGTGGGGTGGCGGTGGCCGCCGCGGGTGCGGCGCTGCTGCTGATGGGGCAACTGGCCACCATCCACCTGGTGGTCCACTATGGCATGGTCACGGTGATCATCGGTGCTTTCATCGCCCGCTATGGAATCGGGGCCTTCCGCAGGGTGTGGATGCCCCTGGCCTTTCTCTATTTCATGATGCCTCTGCCGCCTTTCCTCCACAACCAGATCTCCCTCAAGATGCAGTTGCTTTCCTCCATGCTGGGGGTGGGTTTCATCCGTGTGTGTCAGATCCCGGTGTTCCTGGAGGGCAACGTCATCGATCTGGGGGTCTATCAGCTCCAGGTGGCCGAAGCCTGTAACGGCCTCAGATATCTGTTTCCCCTGTTCAGCCTGTCGTTCCTGTTCGCCTATCTCTACCGGGGACCGATCTGGCAACGCTGGGTGATCTTTCTCTCCGCACTCCCCTGGACGGTATTGCTCAACAGCTTCCGCATCGGCGTGATCGGTGTTCTGGTCAACCGCTGGGGGATCGGCATGGCCGAAGGATTCCTCCACGATTTCGAGGGCTGGATCGTATTCATGGTCTGTGTGGGCTTGCTGCTGATCGAAATCAAGCTGCTGGCACTGCTGGCCGGTAACCACAAGTCGCTGGCCGATCTGATCCCCCTGCCGGGGGGCGCCAGGTCGACCGGCACCGCACGTCAGCCTGATGCCATGCCCAAGACCGCCTACGGCACCCTGGCCATCCTGCTGATCGCCGTCATCGGTTCCATCATTCTGCAGCACCGCGAAGAAATCATCCCGGAGCGCAAGAGTTTTCTCTACTTCCCTTTGCAGATCACCGAGTGGCAGGGACAGAAGGATTATCTTGAAAAGATCTATCTGGATTCCCTGAAAGTGACCGATTACCTCCTGGCAGACTACCACTCCCCCCATTCCACGGCCCCCGTCAATCTGCTGATCGCCTATTATGAAGCCCAGCGGGCCGGGGTGGCGGCTCATTCACCCCGCTCCTGTATCCCCGGCGGTGGATGGGAGATCCAGAGTCTGCAGCAACATACCCTCGATGACATCCGGGTGAATGGCCAACCGCTGCATTTCAACCGCCTGGTCATCGCCAAGGGGGAGAACAAACAGCTGGTCTATTACTGGTTCCAGCAGCGGGGACGCGATCTGACCAACGAATATCTGGTCAAATGGTTTCTGCTCTATGACGCTCTGACCAAAAAGCGTACCGATGGCGCCCTGGTACGTCTGGTCACTCCGGTGGAGATCGTCGGTGGCATAGAAAAGGCTGACCAGCGCCTGCACACGTTCCTGAAACCGCTGGTTTCGGTTGTTCCTGAATACGTTCCACAATAACCTTCATCAAGGGCTGTCCGACACCCCCGTAAGATGCGAAGCGAAACCCAACAAACATCACATGGCGGGTTTCGGCTTCGCCTCTACCCACCCTACGAAGTCCCAGAAATCTTTCACGGTCACGCCCATTCTATCCATTCCCCGAGGATTCCTGAGCAAACTCGAACCCCGGATCGTCTCCAGCAGAGAAATCGGCTATATTCAAAATACTGAACCTATCCAGCCCCAAATCAACCAATTTGCAAAACCGAGTACTGAATAACAGCACGAGAAAGAAGTGATGACCTCAAACTCCTCACCCCTCACTCCTCACCCCTCACGGGGCGAAGCCCCCAGCCCCAAATCAACCAATTTGCAAAACCGAGTACTGAATAACAGCACGAGAAA
>CAYUPV010000181.1:0-6116 GCA_964445885.1 uncultured Methylococcales bacterium | reverse complement strand
AAGCGAACGGAGAACAGACATGGCTGAAGCCGCGGAAAAGCTCAATGATGAATTGTTGCAATGGGTGACTTTTCGCCTTGGGGATGAGACTTATGGAATCAATGTGATGATGGTGCAAGAAGTGCTGCGGGTCAGTGAGATTGCGCCTGTCCCCGGAGCGTCGGACTATGTGATAGGAATCATCAACCTGCGCGGGAATGTCGTGACGGTGGTGGATACACGCAGCCGCTTTGGACTGCCTTTCAAGGAGACTGATGATTTGTCGCGAATCGTGATCATCGAAGCCAATCAGCAGGTGATCGGAATCCTGGTGGACAGCGTTGCTGAAGTGGTGGAGCTGAGCGCCGACGAAATAGAAATGGCGCCAAACGTTGGGAATGAGGAGAGTTCCCGCTATATTCAGGGTGTGACCAGCCGCGCTGGTGAGTTGCTGATCCTGGTGGATCTCAACAAATTTCTCACCGATGAAGAGGTTGCCGAGTTGGAATCCATGGAGTGACGAAGATTCTCTCCTGTATGCTACGTGAAAATATACTGCTGCGTGCGCTAAGTTCTTCCACTGTCATCCAAGACGCGTGACAATGACTCATTCAACTGCTGGTTGATTACGCATGGCATTTGATTCTAATTTTCTGGTTGTGTCATTGATTATCATCGCCACTCTGGAAACCCTTGTGGTGCTCTGGTTGTGGCGACGTCAACAGCGTCTGGAAAACCGTTTACAACGAAGGCAGAAGATACAAGAACGTCAACAACTGGATATCGTTGGGTTGTGTGCGGCAGCAGTGCGTATGGATGAACGCCTGATAAACCTGAGTCGGCGCCTGGGCGAAATGCATGAATGGGCACAGGATCTTGAGCAGCATGAATGCCAGACGGAGCTGTCCTATCAGGCTGCCATTGAACGTATCAAGCAGGGGGCGGGAACAGATGACCTGGTGGCTGAGTGCGGTTTCAGCCGGGAGGAGGCGGCCCTGTTGATCCGGATGCACCGAAGCGATCCCGGTTCGGTTGGCTATTAACATGCTTGGGCTAGAGTTCTGAATCCGGCCCACGTCTGCCGCTCAACCAATAGGCGAAAGCGATCACTTCCGCTACCGCGACATAAAGTTCCCTTGGGATTTCTTCACCCAGGGGGATGTGACCCAATACCTTGACCAATTGCGGATCGGTATAGAGGGGGACGTCATGTTCCTCGGCCAGCGCAAGTATCTTCTCCGCTGTTTCCCCCCGGCCTTTTGCCATCACTCGTGGCGCCGATGTGCCGTCATAATGGAGCGCGACGGCCAGATCCAACGGATTGAGAAGATCTTTGTCCTTCATATGCTTTCATCCACAAGAGGACGGTCGGGAGCAGGTTGTGGGGAGGCGGGCGGGGTTCCATCCAGCGTTTGGAGCAGGTTCGGTTGCAGACCTTGGGAGCGAAAGTTCTGAGCCAGCTTGTCCAAATGTCGTTCGAAGAGCTGATGGGTCCTGTCCGATTCGCTCCAGAAATAGGCGCTGACCTGTTCGTCTTGAAGTACCAGTCTGACTTGAATCTTCCCCAGGTCGGGAGGCTCCATCTCGACAACCACTGACCAGGACGGGTTCTGAACGGTTCTTTTCGCTGAGTGTTGTTCCCCCTGGATAGTCAAATGAAGTAGATCGATCCCTTCACCGTTTTTGAACGGCAACTCGAAGTGCCAAGTAAAGGAAGGGCTGTCCATTTTAGGCAACGATGCCAGCTGGTCCAGTACAATCCGGGCTATTGCGCCGGATACCTTCTTAGTCAGCAACTCTATTGGATCGTCTAATAGCCGTCCTGAATCTTGGGCTTGAGCGTTCTCCTGTCTGTGCTGATCCGGGACGTTCGATGTTTGTTGATGAAATAGAGTCTGGTTGGATGTCGCTTCAGGATCACCACTGAATGCAACTTTTGCAGGGGTGGGGCTGACTCCAGGATCTGGGGCGTCAACGGTAGGTGGCCGCGCGGATGGTGGTGCCGGTGAAGAAGGTGTTGGCAAGGGGGGGGAAGGTGCGTGGCTCTGTGGTGAGGGGGGTCGAACTTCCAGTGGTATGGTTGCCCGGATTGAGGGTCTCAAGGGTTGAAGTGACGAAGCGGGGGGTTCCGCCCCGATCTTCTGGTTGCGGATGGCCTTGGCCAATTGCAACAGTTTGGATTTCAGATCCTGTGGTTCGGAATGCGAGGAGGACGGGGCTGACGGGCTCGTTTGCAGGGATTCGTGGAGTAATCCACTGTGCCTTAGCGCCGTCTTCAGCGTGGCAGCCTGTACGAGATCGATCCGGTTGGGTAGGGAGTCGAGCAGGGACATGAGTTTGTCGAGAACGGGGGAGGGTAACCGGTTGCTGGTATCAGGGCTGGACACTAGTGTGGCCATGGAACGCAAGGCTTGGGGGAGCGGTTCCTGTTTGGGCAATGCAGTTCGAAGTGTTTGAGTGGTCAGCTGATCGCGTGGTGAAGTCTGGGAGAGAATTTTCAAGTGGGGTTGGGGCCCATTGCTGTGGATCACCTCAAGCTTGAGGTGATCTCCGGTTCGAAGAGGAAGGTTGCTGTCGGCGACCAGGTGTCGGCCACCGAGGTCCAGTAGCACCTGAGTGGAGGAGTGGCGCCCCAGTACCCAGGCTTCCAGGCGTTGACCGGCTTGCAAAGGTGCGAGGGGTTGTCTGCTTTCCGAGCCTGAGCTGGTAGGGGTAAGGATCGATATTAGAGCCGGCCGGATCTCCATGATCAAAAGGTGAGCATCTTCTGAATCTGCCAGATCTCCTCTTTGGCAGTTTCCAGGATACCCATGCTGGTATCTGCATCCAGCTGTCCAGCCAATAGTTTTCCATAGGCTGGTATTTCGTCGATTCTAGGATAATTGCGGATCTGGGGGGTGCCGACAAAACTGTGAAGTTGCGAGACCAGCACCAAATCGACATAATCCGGCGTTGGATTCGGATCACGCCACCAGTCCTCCGCCTGTAAAGTCACCTTCTCGAAATCATCCGGGAAATGCCACTTTCGCATGATAGCCGAGCCTACTCGGGCCTGCATTCTGGCAATGGTCTTTGGCAAATCTTCTGGGTCTTCGAGCAGATCCCTGTAGGTATCGGCGAAGATGAGAATCGGGACGGTGCCGATGTCGTGCACCAGTCCGGCCAACATGGCGCGGTCGGGATCGAACCCCGGGGTCTTATGGGCCAAGACTGCGCTGATGGCGGCAACATAGCTGCTATGATGCCACAGCTCGTTCATTTGTTTTTGAATACTGCGGGTTTTTGCCTTGAAGACCGCTTTGAGTGCGAAGCTGGTGATCAAATGCTGCGCCACCTTGAGTCCCAGCCTGGTCAATGCTTCGGGGCAACTTTCGATACGGCGCCTGCCACGATAGAGGGGGCTGTTGGAGATCTGGATCAGCCGGGCGGTGATGACCGGATCCATTTGCACCACCTTGGCAATTCTGCTGTTATTGGCTCTTGAGTCGTTGATGGCACGCCGGATCTTGATGGAAATATCGGGGATGGTGGGCAGGGGCAGTTTGCCTTCTTTGAGTGCCTGACAGCATTGTTGCAGAAACTGGCTTGAATGCACTGCTTGTTCGGCTGGTGGAGCGCTGCTGGAGATCACTGAGGTGCCCATGTGGTCCTTGAAATCCGGGGTGGCTGTATATCTTAAGTTTAGCCAATACCATGTGGATGGTCTTATTGTCCGCTTTCCGGGCTGACCACGAGGAAACCATGCATGCCTCTTTCCCGGTGACTCTTGAAAAACAATAACCGTTTGCTGCAGTGGAATGGATAGAAGCCTGGTTTGGTTGGTGTGAAGACGACGGTTTCGGTAGCCCCGGGGGAGACATCCACCGCGATCGCCAAACCGGCTTCCGGGGCTTTTAGGATGAAGTTGTGGGGGGTGATCTTGTCTGTGTTGGTGAGTCTCAGCTCGATCTCCTGACCTGCCGGAACTTCCAACCGGTCGGGGTGGAAACGGTAGTCACCCATCTCGATTGTGATCTGAACGGGCTCGGCGAACGTCTGTCCAGCCAGGCCCATCCCCAGTAGCAGGATAATGGACGCCACAAGTTTCATGCCGGTTTCCCGAGGTGTGCGAAGTTCATGAACTAAAGCTTTGGCCGCAGATGAGGGAACAGTAGCACATCCCGGATGGAAGGAGAATCGGTGAGCAGCATCACCAGTCTGTCGATGCCGATACCCTCTCCCGCGGTGGGTGGCATTCCGTGTTCCAGGGCATGGATGTAATCCTGGTCGAAATGCATCGCTTCCTCGTCACCTGCATCGCGGGCTTCCAATTGTCTGCGGAAACGCTCGGCCTGGTCTTCGGGATCGTTGAGCTCGGTGAAGCCGTTGGCGATCTCGCGACCAGCGATGAACAGTTCGAAGCGGTCGGTGACCTCGGGGTTTTCGTCATTGCGTCGGGCCAGTGGGGAGACTTCCACAGGGTAGGCGGTGATGAAGGTGGGATCGAGCAGTTTGGGTTCGACGGTCTTCTCGAAGATCTCGGTTTGTAGTTTGCCTAACCCGTACCCCGACAGGATGGGGATATCGAGCTTCTCTGCCAACTTTTTGGCCGCTTCCGGGGTACTGACGTCTTCGGCGCTCATCCCTGGATTGAAGCGTAACAGTGATTCGAACAGGGTATAACGTTGGAAAGGGGAGCCGAAGTCGTACTCGCGTTGCTGGTAGGTGAATCGGGTATCGGCAAACACAAGTTGTGCCAGTTCGCGCAACAGTGTCTCGGTCAGGTCCATCAGGTCGTGATATTCCGCATAGGCCTGATAGAACTCCAGCATGGTGAATTCCGGGTTATGCTGGGTGGATAGCCCTTCGTTACGAAAGTTGCGGTTGATCTCGAAGACCCGCTCAAAACCACCCACGACCAGACGCTTGAGGTAGAGTTCCGGAGCGATCCTGAGATAAAGCTGCATGTCTAGGGCATTATGGAAAGTCACGAATGGACGTGCCGCTGCACCGCCTGGGATGATCTGCATCATGGGTGTCTCCACTTCGAGGAAGTCCCGTTCGATCAAAAACTGGCGGATGTGCTGGACCACTCGCGAGCGGATTTGGAAGGTACGCCGTGTCACCTCGTTCATGATCAGGTCGAGGTAGCGTTGGCGGTAGCGGACTTCCTGGTCGGTCAGTCCATGATATTTCTCCGGAAGTGGGCGCAGGCATTTGGCCAGTAGACGAATGGCATCGACGCGGACACTCAATTCGCCGGTCTTGGTCTTGAACAAGACACCTTCGGCTCCGGTCAGGTCGCCGATGTCCCATTTCTTGAATTCCTGATAGAGACCGGCTGGCAGGGCGTCCCGAGTGATGAACAACTGGATGCGGCCGGAGTAGTCCTGCAGGTGACAGAAACCGGCTTTGCCCATGATACGACGCGACATCATGCGTCCGGCGATCCTGACCCGCAGCGGTGATTGCTCGAAAAACTCCGCGGGCTTGTCATCGAAGCGGGCGTGGAGTTCAGCGGCGATGCTATCGCGCCTGAAATCGGTGGGATAGGCCATGCCCGCCTCGCGCAGGGCAGCCAGCTTGGCCTTGCGTTGGGCAATGAGGTCTTCTTGGGTAGTCGTTTGTTGGTTCATGAGTTACCGAGAGTATTTCATTGAAATTCGTAGTTAACGCAGAGGCGCAGAGGTGGCAGAGTTGTGTTGAAGAATCTTTCTCTGCGACCTCTGTGCCTCTGTGGTGTGAAAGGCTTAAAGCTTACAGGCCGTTCTTCAGACTGGCCTCGATGAACTGATCGAGGTCCCCGTCCAGCACCGCCTGAGTGTTGCCGGTCTCGACGCCGGTCCTCAGGTCTTTGATGCGGGACTGGTCGAGCACGTAGGAACGGATCTGACTGCCCCAGCCGATATCGGACTTGGATTCCTCCAGCTTCTGTTGTTCGGCCCGTTTCTGCTGCATCTCTCGTTCGTACAGTTTGGCCTTGAGCTGTTTCATCGCGGTGGCCTTGTTTTTGTGCTGGGAGCGGTCGTTCTGGCTCTGAACCACGATGCCGGTTGGTAGGTGGGTGTTATGCTTCGCCTACTCGTTTTGGTTGACTTTCTGTCCGCCATCCTCTGATGCCCGGTAGACGGCGATCCTGAGCGGGGGCGGTGTGATAT
>CAYUPV010000180.1:0-6131 GCA_964445885.1 uncultured Methylococcales bacterium | reverse complement strand
AAAAATGCGCGATAAACAGCCGAAAACACTTGATCTGGATTATTTGAAGCAAATCCGGATTACACGTTACGATTTGATCAGTGAAAAGCCACTGGCCAGCGACGAGAAAGTCCCAACGGAGATTCAGTCGGTTTATGCAGTGGATTTCTATGACAGCAGCAACAATATTGTTCAAACTTTCAGATATCAACAAGTTTGGTGGTTTGACGAAACATTGGATAACTGGTTTCTGGATACCAATCTTCCTGATTTTAAATAACCAGGCAATGTCCCTCAGAAATTTTTCACGGGCCCATCCTGGATGGGAGGCGGGTTGGGGTGGCTGAGCCCGCTGAATTGTTTGTGTTTCGCTGATGGGGGTGTGAGCTGTGTGAATGACGTCATCTTTGGGGAGTGATACCGATTGCGTGACCGCTGGCAGTCTTGTATGAGGAAACCTACCGGCCTTTTTCGAGGTCCAATTTTTTGAGTATCCAAAATCACTCGAGAGGCTAAAGGATCACCATGCGCGTCATCGGATTCATCCTCGGATTTTTGCTCATTCTTGGGCTGGTCCGTTTGAGCTACACCATGAACTGGGATTTTTCCCATTGGATGCCTGCCCGGCAGAAACCTTCCAGCACTTCATTTCAGCCGCCAGCCGTTCAGACGCCACAGTCTTTAGCAGAAAATACTGATGGTTTGACTGACACCGTTGACGATGACAACGATGAGGTGCAGCCCATAGACATCGATTCCTCGTCAGCGTCGACTACACCCAAGGGAACTGATCAGTCCGGTGAGCTGCAACTGCCGGTTGCCGAAACCGAACCGTCTCTCCCCATTTCGAGCCTGGAAACCCGGCAGACCTCTTCTCCAGTGGCTGCTGAGGCTCACGCAGGAGCTCGCATTTCGCAGGCCCCTACCAAGCAGGGCTTTGAGGGCAAGCAATGGCAATCCTTCTGGAAGCCCTTCTCAACCCCGGGTTCCGCCCAAGGCTTTGCCCGAACCATTACCCAAAGGACCGGACTTGAGGTCAAGGTCATCCGGGTCAGGGCAGGACAATATGAGGTGGCTTTCCCCTACAGCGATGTGGCGGACAGAGTTGCCAATACCCGCCTGATCGAGCGTGAGATGGGGTTGAAGCTTGAGTTTCCAGGAAAAAGACCTTAAAAGGAGATCGTCATCCATGACGATGAGAATGAAGCTTCGCGCTATTCAGGCCGGGTTCATCCATGAACCGGCACATTACCCCCAAAGAGCATCTGTAGGCAGAACCATGCACCGAGGTATCCCGCGCTTTTATACGTTCTTCCTTCTACTTCTTGGGTTGGCCATGAGTAAGGCATCTCCATGCTTGGAGGGGGTGGATCTGGAACGGGCCTGGAAGGTATACCAAAGCACTCAAAGCAATGCGGCACCCGCCTTCCAGTTCAGCCATATCGACTGCTTCCGGGAAGCGGCCCGTCAGCAGCATGTGCCGCTCACTCTTCTGCTCGCCGTGGCCCGCGGTGAATCCGATTTCAATCCCCGAGCGGTCTCCAAGGCGAACGCTGTGGGTATGATGCAGATCCTATGGCCGGGAACCGCGCGGGAATTGGGGATCCGGCAGCGTTCCGATCTGTTCAAGCCTTGTCTCAATATCCAGGCGGGTGCCCGTTATCTGCGGAAGATGTTGGATCGCTACGATGACAATTATCATCTGGCCCTGGCAGCCTATAATTACGGTCCAGCCAGGATCCATCCCGGTTCCCCTGTGACTGCCTTGCCCAAGGGTGCCCAATGGTACAGTGCCTACATCTACGATCATCTGCAGTACGTGCTTGGGCATAACCTGCCACCGGCATGGAAAAGCAGACAAGGTGCCCGTTACGCCAGTTTCAAGAAACAGACTCTGATGATATTCAACCGGCCTTTTCGTGCCAGGGCCTTCCGTGAATTTCTGCAAAAGAGCCTGCCGAACGCCCGTATCGATTGGTTTGACATAGGACTCGGGCGTTATGAAGTGGTGATGGTTTATGGTTCTGCAGAAGAACTCAGCAAAAACCGCGCCGGGCTAGCCCGGCTGGGCTTGAGGATCTAACCTAGCGGGCAACATGGACGATGGTGCGAACCTGCCAATCCATTTGTCCTTGTCCTTCTCTTCCTAACTGATCCAGAGCCAGGCCCAGATCTTTCCTTTGGGATCCCTGACGATTGGGCCCGCACAGATCTCCACGGATGCCAAGCTGGGCCGGTAAAATGAGTGCCAGCCTGTGGTTGGCGACTGCCACTGCATACAGCCGTTCTATTCCCGGGGACAGATCCAAAGCGAAATACCCTTTGCGCTCACCGAACAGGGGGATATGCAGGGTTTGTCCCCGCCTGACCCAATTGTTGCTGATCACATGGCTCAGTTTCAGAGCGTCACAGTGGTCCGGAAACAGGCGGTAAACACGTCCGTCACTCATCTCGGCAAATAAATACAACCACGAGGGTTCTCTGGCCTGGTAACGGATGGCAAAGCAGTCACCATTCATCAGACGCTCACCTGATTCAAGGATACTGACACCGTCCGCCCAGGGATCCTTCGCCCGGCAGCGGTGATCAGCCGAGGGGGTGACCAGTTCGAAGCGATAGATCAGTGGTTCGGTTTTACCTGCCTGTGCTTTGACTAGTCCCTCGTCCAGGCGGACGTAGGCTTCTGCTGCGAAGTCACCGCTTTCCCCGAGTTCCTTGATATCCCGAAGGCCTATCCAGACATAGTGAAGATTCCCGTCAATCCGGTGTACCGAGATGAAAAGCAACTTGTCGGCTGCGGTGTCTGCCGGCACCATCTGTACCTCCTGAAATCGTCCCAGCCTGAGTTTGACAAGATCAAACGTCGTCCTGAAATAAGGCGTCAGTCCTGGTGGGACCTCTGCAGCCCGGATCCGTTGGTGTTTTTGTCCCAGGTCCTGGAGCATGCACCCAAGCCGTCGGGCCAGAAACAAAGACAATAGATCCGGTTGATTGCTGCGGAAAGGAAGCGTTCGGGTCCCAAGCAACTGACCATCGATCGATGTCTGTTGCAGGAGCCTATGCTCAGCTTCCGTGGGCTCTCCCACCCATACTTTTTTCAGCCCCCTGACCCAGCTCTTCTCTGCCAGATCCACTGCTTGTACGGAAACCCGGAGGTTCCCACCGAAAAGCGTCGGTTCGACCTCGATACCCAGCTGTATTCTGGGGGCCGGAAATCCATGGCATTCCAGTTCCATGAAGCCGCCATTTTCCACCCAGGGCTTCAGGGGGGGGCGCCAGACCAGATTGGCGCCAGGTACCGATTGCATCCGGTCGACGATACGGCTTTTCAAATAGTCGGTCAGACCATCCGTCTCACCCACCACCTGTGATCCTTTCATGGCCACCACTTCGAACGGTTCGCCCTTGAGGCGGGGATGCCGGCCGAAATGATCAGCCAGATAAGGGAGCAGTTCCCGCTCCAGCCATTGTTCCAGGTTTCCGGAGTGACCGGCGGCGACGGCAACGTCAGCCGTCGCCAACCAAAATAAGGACAGAATCAAGATGACAAGTGGCCTGAGCACAGCCCGCCAGGGTCGCTTTTGAATCAGTCTTGTCCGTGGGGGCTGTATAGTCACCAATTTTGTATCCGAGCCAGGTGGTCTGGAAGACGATTACTGAAAGGCAACACTGGTATCGGCTTTGATGATGATGTTGCCACCTGTTCTGCCCTTGATGAGGGCCTGCACCGCTCGGGTGATCCGTGGCGGGAGGACGACTGCCCAGGTCTGGCGGTTGGCCGGATCAGAAATCTTGTATCGCTGGAAACCCTGGCGGTATTTTTCTGGCACCGTATCGGCCGCCATCTCATGGAACTCGCCTGGGGGATGGACCGAAACGAACTGTGGCCCGGCATTTCCCAACCGGACCTGCCAGGCTCGTCCTTGGGATATCACGAAGAATTGAATATCCCCTCGGGACACCAGACGGTCCAGGGCTTTGTCGGATGCGAACTTCAGGCTGAAACCGAGTTGGCGTGGCTGCTTGACCGGAATACGCTTGGATTTTCTCGGGATTTCATTTTTCTTTGGGGGTGGTGTGGTGGCAGTCTTGGCGACGGATTTTGCGGGATGCCTGGTCATCACCTGCCGGGCTTGCTTTTCCAGGTTTGCCACCCTTTGTTGTAACTTTTGCAGTCGTTGCTGCTCGCGTATCGTCCGATTTTGCACGGTGAACAGGGAAAATCGCCTGTCCAGGGTTTTTTGTTCCAACGCATCAACCGCTTCTTTGCTTTCCTGAACCTGGACGTCAAGGCGGTTCAATTCCTGGATTGCCGCCTTTCGCTGGGAGGTCAGGATGCCGATCTGAGTGAATACCTGTTGCCGAATGGAATCGGCCTTGTGGATATTTTCCTTGATTTGCCGCAGTCGATCCTGGGTGTTTTGGATCTGCTCCCGCAAGCGGGCCAACCGAGCCTGCAGTTCGATGATACGCTCCTGCTCTGGTGAAGCAACGGCGGAATGGAAAGGCAGCGATTGCACCAAGGCGAATATGACGGTGAGGATAAGTCCCAGAATGGCCATGAAACGCATCACATCGGCTTGCAGCTGATCTATTTCGCGATCGTCTCCGCCTCTGTCCTGATGGGAGAACCAACTCATGGGTGTTTCCCGTTTTGTGACTGGCCAGCTCCATCCATCAAGGTCGCGATGCGGGCCAGGTGTGACTCGATAACCTCCAATTTCCGGCCATAGGTCTCCCATTGGGACTGGCCAAGTTGCCGGTAATAGGTCTGTTGTCTCGCCCCCACTCTGACGATCTTGTACAGGCGCATGAGATATCCACCGACGGCTCCCACGATGGTGGTGGACAGCGCCAGCAGGATTCCCCCATCCACCAGTCGATGAAGGATCTCAAAGGCGCCGAGTTGTTCCGCGGTTTCGTTACTGAGGTTCGCCAGGCCTGCCAGTAAGGCACTGCGCATACCGATGGCGGTCCAGATCACTCCGATCCCAAAAAACATGCTGATACTGGCATTGATCCAGTTTTCCGCCTGCATTACCTGGTCCGGTGTCGTGGCGGATTGATCGAGAAGCCTGTCCAGCTTGCCCAGTTGAAAAAAGTAGAGCAGCAGGACAAGACCAAAAGGTACCAGGGAAAGACGCAGATTGTCGTAGATCCAGCCCCATAACTTAACCAGTTGTTCCCGGTCGGGCCAGGAAAACATGGCCGGATCCAGTGTTTTCACCCAATCGAAGATCGCCAGGAACAGCAAAGCCGTCAAGACCCCGGTCACAAGACCGGTCCAGAACGGATTCCTGGGAGGCGATCGCCAAGCCATTGGGAAGGGTTACGATTACGGATTGGATGTACAAGCCAGACAGGTGGCATCGATCAGGGTCAGCAACTGATTGAATTCCTTGTCTGCCTGGGCATAGGCCTCCTGGTCGGCGACGGCGTCCAGCAACCCCCTGCGCTTGTCACGCAATTCATTCTTGAGTTCCTTCATCACCCGTGTCTGATCGCGGCACGTGGTCGAACAGTTGTTATGGTGGTCCTCCAGGGACACGAAGTTGGGGGTAAAGTAGCGTTGGTAATAGCTTTGGGCCTGAAGTTGACCGATGACGTTGTTGTCACGAGCCTGGGAAAGAAACCGGCTGAAATGTTGCCTGTTTTCCTGACTCGGGTTAGTGGCGGCAATTTCAAGCAAGCGGTTGAAATATTTTTCGAAGTCGTATTGACATTCGGGATGTGCCAAATCCCGATTGGACTGGACAAAAGCTTGAGCCACGTTATAGCCGGCCGGCAGAGTGCAGGCATAAGGAGCGGGTGGAGTCGATTGGCAGCTCTGCAGACCCATGCCGATCAATAATAGGGTAAGCCATCGACCGGCTCTGTGTGGTGAAATTCGCTCTGACTTCATGGTTCGCCTCATCAAATAGGGTCAAAAGGAGTCTTCAGCAATCCGGATCGAATTCACTGCAAAACTTATCTGATTTGTTACCGCTTTCCAGGGCCGCCGGCACAAATCCGTCATCTTCTTCATATTCGCCGAAGATGATTCGCTTGACCCCGGCAACGGTGGACTTCATCTCCGGGGTAAGCGTGCCAAAGCTGTCCGACAGATCCACAACCAACTTGGAACGTTCTATCTGTTGCTGGGTCAGCTGGAT
>CAYUPV010000179.1:0-6131 GCA_964445885.1 uncultured Methylococcales bacterium | reverse complement strand
ACTGGCCGGGTCGTCGGTATCGGCGAAGATCCTGCCTCCCTCGACCACCTCTTTGATCAACTGTTCCCAGGCAATGGGCCGCCAGCGGTTGCTTCCCCGGGGACCGTAGCGTTTCAAGGGCACCGTCACCCGGTAGGGGTCGTAGACCGTCTGCAAGCCGGTGTTGCCGCGGGCGCACACCGTCCCCGGGAGGGTGGCGGTGCGGGAGATGGGCATGTCGTAGGCCAGATAATCGCTGCGGCAGTTGGCCTGATAAGGATTGCCGATGATCCGGGCGATGCGCCCGCTCTGACGCTCTATCTTCACCCGCAGGCCGCATTCCGAATGGCACTGGAGGTCGACGGTGTGGCGCAGGATGAATTTGGGATTGGCGCGGTGGTGGCCGGTTTCGGGATCTAGCAGCCATTCCGGCTCCTGGCCACCACCGTAGACAGGATGACGTGCCTTTTTGCCCCGGTCGTTGCCGGGAATCAGGTGTAAAAACACGTCGCGGTAACCAAACAGACCGGTGCCGATACCGGTGGCGGCACAGAGTTTGAGAAAACTGCGGCGGTCGGTCATCTTTCTTCCTCCAGGCGGTGGAAGGGCAACAGCAGCAGGGAAGCGAGCAGACCCAGCAGGAATACTGCACTGAATCCGGTATAGGCGATGACTTGTGGTTCCAGGGTGAAGCCCAGGTAACCTGCACCGCTTCGGTTGAGAGCCTGGCCGCCGAAGACCACGATCAGGCGGATGGCATAGCTGCCCCAGAGGATACCGAAGGCGGCCAGCCAGGCGGCGATGCGGTAGCGGAACAGAGGGGTGGCCAGCACGATCAGGGGCAGCACCAGGCCGATGATCTCCCAGTGCCAGACCACCAGAGTGTGGTAGGGACCGGCGATGAGGGCGGTGAACTGCTGGTCAGTGGTGGTGCCGAGCCGTCCCAGCCACCACATCCAGCCGAACCAGGTGACGGCGGAAACCGCCAGTCCGACCACCGCCAGCCAGCGTAGTGGTTCATAGGCCGTCACCGTCAGCCGGGTGCCGGTGGCCAGTCGATAGAGAAGGGGCGTGAGTAGCAGGAACACCGCCGCTCCCTTGGTGACCGAGGTGGCGAGGAAGATCAGTGCCTGAGCCGGCGAGTTCCACACCGGCACCCCGTGCTCGTACATCAGAAACACCCCGGAATAGAGGGGTGCGAACAGTCCGAATACCGTCATCGCACTCAGCACCAGGCGGTAGGTGAGCGGATGGGCGAAGACATCGTAGTGGCGGCTCCAAAGGGTTACCAGGTCGGCAAGCGGCCGCAGCCATTTGGGCAGGCTGGCGATTCCTCGTTCCAAGGTGGCACGGTCAAGACACTGGAAGGTCAGCCACCAGCAGGTGGCAAGAAATAGCGGTAGCAGGATGATGCCGTACTTGATCACCGCCGTGTCCCACTCGTTCCAGCCGTAGATATAGCCGGAGTAAAGGCGCGCCGGCTGCCGCACTTCGGCCAGGACGTTGAGAAAGCCGGCGATGATCGTCACCACCGCCAGCGGCATGGTGAGCTGATGCACCGGATCGCGGCGGCTGCGTCCCCGGGCAGTCAACACCCACACCAGTGCCACCCCGCCGGCGATGCCCAACAGCCAGGAATAGTTGGCAAACAGCAGCGAAAAGGGCCGGTTGTGGGCGACATTGAGCAGTTCATTCAAGGGTTCCGGGAACTGGGGCAGCCGGGAAACCAGGAAGAGGTCAGTCATCGTCCGCCTCCAGGGCCTCGATGACCCAGTCGCCAGGCTCGCTGTGCCCCACCGTTTCGCGACCCTCGGACCACAGCGTGGGACGGCCCGGGAGGTTGTTCTGCAATTCGTGGGTCAGACCGATGTAGAACACTCGTGGTTCGTTGCCGGTCTCCGGCTTGAGTACCTGGACCGGCTCGCTCTTGACCGCCCGTGCCACCGGGCTGTCCGGATCGTTGAGATCGCCGAACTGGCGGGCGCCGCCGACGCAGGTCTCGACACAGGCCGGCAACAGTCCCTGATCGATGCGCTGGGAGCAGAAGGTGCATTTGTCGGCGGTCTGGGTGACCGGGTCGATGAAGCGGGCGTCGTAGGGGCAGGCGTCAATGCAGGAACCGCAGCCCCAGCAAATGTCGTGGTCGATCTCCACCACCCCGTCCTCGCGCTGCCAGGTGGCGCCGGCGGGGCAGACCTCGATGCACGAGGGTCGCTCGCAGTGGTTGCAGAGCCTCGGCAGGAAGGCGCGGCGGGCGTCGGGAAAGGTGCCGATCTCCACATCCGGCACCCAGGTGCGGAAGTGGTATTCGGGCACCACCTCGTTCTCGATCTTGCAGGCGGCGGTACAGGCCTGGCAGCCGACGCACCTGCGCAGGTCGATGAGCATCGCCCAGCGCTTGCCCTTCTGCCCCCGGTAGGCCGGATCGCCGGACTCCCAACCGGGATTGACGGGTGGTTCCGCCTTTGCCTTGCCGGCAACGGCCAAGGCAAAGGCCGCACCTGTCAGCGCCTTGAGAAAGTGGCGGCGGGCGCTTTGATGGGGATTGTCATCGGTTTGAGACATGGCAAACTTCCAGGCAAGGGTTGCAGGCTTCCAATGACCGGGAAACTCGTTTGTTGTATTCAAACACCCTGAGCTGCTCCTGACAAGACCGGGTCATCATCTGGCTGCCGGAGCTAGGGAACAGAAGCAGATTGAACTGTTTCCGGGCGGCGTCTTCCCAGTTGCGTAGGGGCACACTGCTTAGCTCTTATGATTCAGTCACTCTTTTGCTCGATGGATTGCTGTCCGGCCCTGTGGATCCGGTACAAATCATAAGGCGTGACAAGCGTGTCGAAGAGGGTCGAGATGGGGAGATCGACGAGCAAAATGGTGGTCACCATCGCCTTGACCCAGACTGGATCCTCCCGCTGGCCGCTCACGATCTCTCCTATTTCCCTCACGTCCTGCCGGACGCCGGGATAGACGGTCCATTGCGCAGCCGGGGGGTGAGTTCGGGCACGAATGCTCGAGCATCCTACGATGAGGGTGCTTAAAACGATCACAACGATACGTTTCCCAGTATTTGCTTTCATCGAAATTCCCTAACAAATCAAAGTGGTGTCCCGCCAATAATTCCCGGCTCAGGGTATCTTAGGGCATATTACCGCCGAATGCGAAATTCGGCTCAAGGGGGGAACGATAGCTTGGCTCCATAACAGGGTCTCCATATAGAGCCCATCCGATTAACCCAGAAAACCATTCATGATCAATGGATTGAAACAGTTATCCGGATAAGCTCTTAGTCAACCCCTGTCAGTTAATTGAGAGCTAGCCAAAAATTGGAGGCGACGGTATTGATGGAAAATGGGCAATTAACCATCGCACTCTGGATTTGGGATCAGATTTTGAAAATCATCCTAATGAGGGAAATAGTGGTTTACAAATCCGATGGTAGAGCCATCCATTTGAAAAGGGCCTGTGCCGACAAGGCTTGCCACTATTGCTCTTAATCCCTCACTTGCAACCACCCGGGAAGAGTGTTATCAATCGGACTTGCCGGTTCCTCCTGATCAGTCCTCAAGGTGGTTTTGGAATTCCCCCTCATTTCCCGGGATGGTCCGGCTCATCAGAACACGGCCTGATTCACATGCACAAGGCAAAGCCGGAAGAACCGGTGAGCACAGATTCCGGAAACGGGAACCAACAGGAAACCACCCTGCTTCGCGCGATCGTACGCGATGCCGTGGACGGGATCATCGTCATCGATGAGCGGGGCCATATCGTGTTGATGAATCCCGCTGCTGAGCGGCTGTTTGGTTACCGCCGTCAAGAAGTGCTCAAGCGTAATATTTGCCTGTTGATGCCTGATCCTTACAGCAGCCAGCATGATCAGTTTCTCCAGCGCTATCTGGAAACGGGTGAGAAAAGGATCATCGGTATCGGTCGCGAAGTCACCGGCCGGCGCAAGGATGGCACCACCTTCCCCATGCATCTGTCCGTCGCCGAGATCTATCATCATGGGCAACGTTCGTTCCTGGGAATCATCCGCGATCTGACCGAGGCCAAACGCATCGAGGAACAGCTCAAGGAGAGCGAGACGCGTCACCGCCTCATTCTTGACGCAGCACTCGATGCAGTCATCCTCATCGATTTGCAGGGAATGATCACCGGCTGGAATCCTCAGGCCGAGACCATCTTCGGTTTTACGCGGGAAGAGGCGCTCGGTCGCCGTCTCTCCGATACGATTATTCCACCCCGCTACCGGGAAGCGCATGAGCAAGGTCTAAAACATTTTGCGCAGGCAGGCTATGGGCCACTGTTGAACCAGCGTTTTGAAATCACCGGTTGGCACCGCCGGGGATATGAGTTTCCCATTGAATTGAGCATCGTTCCCGTCCATATCGGTGAAACCGTAGAATTTTGTGGCTTTGTCCGCGACATTACCGAGCCCAAGCAGCGGGAGGAGAAACTTGTCTGGCTTTCGCGCGCCCTGCAGCAGAGCCCGGTGGCAGTCATCATCACCAACGCCGAGGGAAATATCGAGTATGTCAACCCCAAATTCACCCGCCTGACCGGCTATACGGCCGAGGAGGTCATCGGCAAGAATCCCCGGATCCTGCAATCCGGCAATACGCTGCTGGCAGACTACCAGCGGTTGTGGGAGACGATCCGTTCAGGCAAGGAATGGCAGGGGGAGATCCAGAATAAACGGAAAAACGGCGAACTTTACTGGGCACGTGAACATATCACCGCCATCAAGACACCTGAAGGTAAGATCACCCATTTTATCGCCATTCAGGAAGACATCACCGAACGCAAGCAGATTAAGGAGGCCCTGGAAAGGAGCGAGGCACGCTTTCGTCAGATTGCCGAGATGACCGGCGAGTGGATCTGGGAGCAAGATCCCAACGGTCGTTACACCTACAGCAGCGCAGCGGTCAGGGAGATTCTGGGATATGCACCCGAGGAGATCATCAACAGGCAATATTATGAATTTTTCACTCCCGAGGACCGCAGGCATTGGGAAGCGCAGATACCGGATATCAGCATGGTCCAGCAGCGCTTCTTTCGGATCATCAATCACTATCGCCATAAGGACGGACATGAGGTGTTTACCGAATCCACCGGAGAGCCGATTCTTGATGAGCAGGGCCGATTGACCGGTTGGCGGGGCGTGGACCGGGACATCTCCCGACAGGTCGAGGCCGAGGCATTGATCCACGAGACCCAGGTCAAGCTGGCCGTGACCCGTAACGAACTGAAGATTGCACGCCGGATCCAGAAATCCCTGCTCCCTTCGGCTTCCCTGAAGCTGCCTGCGGTTCATGTAGTGGGTTACTGTTTGCCAGCGGCCCAGGTGGGAGGAGATTATTTTGATTATTTTCAGCGTCCGGGCCAACACATCGATGTGGTCATCGCCGATGTTTCCGGACATGCTGTCGGTTCCGCCCTGTTCATGGTTGAGACCCGCAGTGCATTGAAAACCCAACTCCAACTCGAGAGAAAGGTTGCAGATACCCTCGCCCTTTTGAATGAATCACTGTTTGAGGACCTCAACCGGGCCGATCACTTCATCACCATGTTCTATATGCGCTACAACGCCACGACAAGGGAACTTACCTATGCCAACGCCGGACACAATCAGCCGCTGCTGTTGCGCGAAAAGCACCCCGGCTGCGTCCAACTCGATGCCGACGGTCTGATCCTGGGGGTCAAAAGGGATGTTTCATTCGAAGAGAAGCTCATCCTCTTAGAGCCTGGAGATACCGTGTTCCTCTATACCGATGGTCTCACCGAAGCGGAAAGCCAGGAAGGTGAATTCTTCGGCAGCGAACGCCTCTGTGACCTCCTTGCCCAGCATCTGCAAGCCACTCCTCAGGAGCTCATCGATATTGTTCTCACCGAACTCCATGACTTCTGCGGTAACACGGCCTTCAACGACGATGTCACCATGGTCGTTCTAAAGGTCCTATGAGTTCTATTCAACGCATGTTTAGGGGTCATGTTTGGTGCAAGGCTTCTATTTTCATCAACTTAATTATCTACCTGGCGCAAGTGGCAAGCTCTGCATAACTTTGCACGATACGAGACTTGACCCCGAAAACCCCCAAGACCTGATAATCATCTAGCCAGCCTCCCCTGAACGCTGCCAAATGGATACACTTGAC
>CAYUPV010000178.1:0-6136 GCA_964445885.1 uncultured Methylococcales bacterium | reverse complement strand
AACCATTTCGACGATTTCGATGCATACCAGGGTCATCTGAATGATATCTTCGATATCCCCGTTGGGGCCTGCGGCAGCGGTGAATCATGCACCTTTTCCCGCTTCAACAAATACAAAGCCAAGGATTTCATTGTCGTCACCACCTTTGAATACGATTTGATGGGTGGGCTGCTCAGACCATTACTGGGATTTCAGGTCCGTCACATCAGTGTGGGAGATTACACCGGGGAACGGGTGGATATCATTGGCCAGGATGGTCGCGCCACCCAGGCTTCGACACGCCTGAGGGAGGATTGTGAGAAAGGAGTCGCCAAGGGATGTGACGGTGGCTGGGACAATCGTATCAAGATCGGCATCACCTACGACAGCCGCGACTTCGAGCCCAACCCCACCAGCGGAGTCTGGGCCCAGGCCAGTTTTTCCGCCGCCCTGAAACCACTGGGATCCGATCTTGCCAGTCAACGTCTCACCTTCTCCAGTGCTTTTTACCACGATTTCTTCCAAAATCGTGAAGACATCCAGCAATTGATCTTCGCTGCCAGGGCCACCTATAACATGAATTTCGGCAATGCCCCCTTTTATGCCCAGCCCAAAATGGGTTTCAACGATTTCGAAAAATTCGGCGTTGGTGGGTTCTGGACTCTGCGTGGATACAAAAATCAAAGATTCACGGGGGATTCCAGTCTGATCATGAACGCTGAACTACGCTGGTTCTTCACTGAGTGGATGTTGTGGAACCAACATCTCAAACCTGGTGTCTCGGTCTTTGGTGACTTGGGCCGATCCTATGAAGGGATCAAATTCAAGTTCGACGACATCCAGGGAGCAGGCGGTGTAGGTTTCCGGCTAGCCTGGAACCTTGCTACCATGGTCAGCTTCGATCTTGGCATCTCGAAAGAAGACAAAGTTTTCTATATGGAGCTGGGTACCATGTTTTGAAGATGTGAGGGGGGGGAGACGTGAGGGGTGAGGGGTGAGGGGTGAGATGAAAAAGCGCTTCATGGATCCTTCTATGAAGCGCTTTTTGATTTTTTTCGATAAGGTTACTGGACTGAGTAGCCTCGACTCATCATGCAATTGGCGAAAGCCTGGTTGTAGGCATTCTGGCCTGCGGCGGCATTGGCCTGCTGCTGGAGCTGCTGATCCCGCTTGTTGAACAGGCCTTTCATGCCTCCCGCAGTGGCACCGATGGCAGCGCCCTTGCCCGCATTCCCGGCGATGGCACCGATAGCGGCTCCGGCGGCCGCACCCCGGGCACCACCACGGACCACCCCGGGACTGGTGGAGGCCGGCTGCTGAACCATTGCCGCCTGCTGCTGTGCGAATGCCTGGCATTGTGCCTGGTCAGCTGAGATCTGTTCAGGGGCCTGCCCTTTCTGTGGAACGACCACTTGACCCCATGCCATAGAGACGGCAAACAGAGTGCCGGCAGCCGCAATGCCGGCTCTGGTAATAAGTTGATTATTCAAAGCGATTCTTTTCATCTTCCTCTTCATCTACTTAATCCTGCCTGATATGGGATATTCTTCAGAATGGAACGTTCCGCCCCGCTTATTTCTTCAAGCCCACGTCATGGAGCGCTTGGTTGCAACGCTTGCTGAGCTGCTTGTCGTTCGCTTCCAGACAGCTCAAGATGCGTCCTTCACCAGGTTCGACATTGGCACAGAATTTCACCAGATCGTCGTGACATTCGGTGGCAGCGTAACTGAGTGCGGAAACCGCACGTTCAAGTTGATTGGCCGCATCGTACAAGGCGTAATCGCAGCGTGAGGAAAGTTTGTCCTCATGAGCATAGATACAGGCCAATAAACGGCCCTCACCTGGCGATACATGCTGGCAGTAGGTATTCAACTCGGTTTTGCAACCTTCCAGAAACGTTTCGATCGGCCCTTTTTGTTCACTCAGTGCCGTTGTTTGTTTTCCATTCTGAGCAGCACAGGCACTCAGGGAAACGACCAGACCAAGACTTGCGATCAAAAAACTGGCTTTTGATTTCATGGATTTCTTCTACCCTCTTTTTTTATATGAACGAAAGACAAATTCCCCGGCAGAATTATATAGTATTTACTCTGAAAAAATCGCGGATAGACTGTCTCAATCCAAAAGCACGACCCCTAAAGGGAGCTCCCCCCATAACTTCCACTGGCCACCATCCTGTTTGAATATGTACAGGGTATCAGTGATGTTGTTTCTGAACCCTTTCTTCCCTTTGCCTGTCCATTTTATTTGAGCTCTGGCAAAAGCATAGGGGGTATCCTCGGCCAAAAAATGATAGCCGATCACTTTCCCGTCCAGGTCCCTGCCCTCCAGAACCTTGGCTAATCTCTGCCGGGTTTCCTCGGCCACAGGGGACTGAGGATGAATCATTGTTTGAAGCTTATCCAGATCTTCCGCCTCCACGGCCGCTTCCGCCTGATCGAACAGGGCATGGATCTTGAGCGCTGTTTCGGGCTGATTGTCAGTTGCAGCGATGGCCGTTGAGTTAAACAGGAAGATCAGAAACACAGTGAGCAGAAGTTTCATCACATTCTGAGACTTCGACATGACTACCTCCGTCGAATGGGTAGGGGAGAAGAGATATAGGGAGCCTATGTTACACGAGACAAGCATGGATCTGCCAAGGGCTTCATGCAATTATCCTGTGTTAAACTGACGAAAACAAACCTTTCCTTGGAGGTTTCCCATGAACAAATCAGTTCTCATCACGCTTACTGTAGCAATCCTGCTCACAGGATGCGCCAGTCAGTCGGGTTGGACACCTGCGGTAGATACCTACGGAGATCCCAGGGCCCAATACCTTACCCAAGATGAATACGAATGCCGATCCATCGCCCAGCGAGCCTCTGGTTATACTCCCCAGGAAGTCGCCAAGGGTGCCATTGTCGGGGGACTGCTGGGTGCTGCCGCAGGTGCTGCCATTGGGGCCGCCCTGGGTAATCCCGGCAAGGGTGCTGCGGTGGGAGCGGCAACCGGTGGATTTGGTGGTGGCACCAAGCAAGGGCTGGAGGCGGAAGCCAAATACAAACAGGTCTTTCGGAACTGCATGAGGAATCGGGGCCACAACGTTCTGGAATGAGGAAGCGGGAGATCCTGTTCGAAGACAGATTAGGGCTGTTCCAGGAAAACAAGGCTTACTATCTGTTCCTCCTCATTGCGTTGTTGGCGTTGATCGGGGTTTTCCCGCTGTTTGCCCCCAGAGGGGTCGGAAGCCTTTTTCTGAGCCTGGTATTGATCATCACCTTGTTGACAGGGGCCATAGTACTGTCCAAGCACCGTATCAATCGGATACTGAGTGCGGCAGCAGGTTCTCTGATGGTCACGACATTCATCATCGACAATTTTTTCTATCCCTCAGACTTACTTGACCAGATTACATATGCTGCAGGGGTTATTTTCTTTCTCCACGTTTCGGTGGTGCTCCTCTACGATATTTTCTCCTATCGTGAGAAAGTAGTTATCGGTCTGCTCTACGGTGCGATCAGCGTCTATCTGCTCATCGGCATCAGCTTCGCCTTCGGCTTCAGCCTAGTCGAGATCACTTACCCTGGTTCGTTCAAAGGCGCATTCGAGGAAACCGGTTTGACGTCAAAATTCTCCTCCATGATGTATTTCAGTTTCATCACCCTGACCACTCTAGGATATGGCGACATCAGTCCCCTGAGCAGGCAGGCCGTCGTTCTGAGCTATCTGGAGGCGATCGGAGGCCAGATGTACCTGACTATCCTGGTGCCACGCCTGGTTGGCATGTATCTCTCCCGGGGCGTCGATTGACCTACATTCATTGCAAAACCATAGGTTGAACGATATACCTTTCAGCAACGGCCCTTGAACGAACAAACATACCGCACAAACATAGTCCGTCGCTGTGTCCCAAGAGTGGGAGCGGTCCTTGTACTGATCGTGGCGTATACCGTGGTCATCCAACTGCTGACCGTTGCTTTGCTGGCAGTGATGGGTCCCTCATGGCTGTGGCGTGGCCTGCTGTTGACGGAATGTCTCTTCTTGCTATGGTTGGCGTTTTTCATCCGCCGCTACGATCCAGCGATACTTGGCCTGCGACCCGTATCCTGGCACCAAGGACTCCTGGTCGTGTTGTGGTTTCAGGCCATTGCCTTCGCCAGTGATGCGGCTGTGCTGTGGTTGGTTCCCAATGCCATGATCGAAAGTTATCTGGCAGCGTTCAAACCTTCCCTTCCCATGGAGTGGCTGGGACTTGCCGGTGTGGCCATACTCACTGCGCCGGTACTGGAGGAATTGCTGTTTCGCGGTATGCTCCTTGGCGCCCTGAGCACCCGATTCAGTATTCACACAGCGATCCTGGGCACCACATTGCTGTTCGCAGCGGTGCACGTGAAGCCGGTCCAGGTCATCGCGGCCCTGCCTCTGGGTTACATGCTGGCTGCCTATGTCGCCAGGGGCGGCAGCCTTTATGTGACGGCCGCCGCTCATATTCTGGGCAATGGTTTTTCCTTCCTCGGTCTGGTGATACCCGGGATCCCGTGGATCTCCGCCGACTGGCGGCCGGATACCCTGAACGGACTGGGATCGTTGATCTTAGCCCTGTGCTTGCTGACTTGCTTCCTGAAACGTTACCCTCCCTGACAGCTCACGTTTTCCTTTGATTTGCAAAAGGTTTTTCAGCCACTCCCGGAGCACTGGCTTGACAACCCAGCGAATCAACGGGTAACGTACGCCGATTCCCCAAATAATCACTGGAATTGGAAATCATTGGAACCAGGTGTCTGAAATAATGAAAGATCACACCCCCCAAACGTCAACTCCCACCCCCATACCCGAAAGCCTCAGCCATGTCACTGACCGGGAGCTTGACGACTGTGACGTCGTGTCCACCTCCATCGAGTGCGGGACGGTGGAGGACATCCGTATCGAGGTTCCAGACGAGATTTTCAAAGCCGCGGAACAGAAAGTGCTGGGTATCCGCTCTCCCAGCATTCAGGAAAAGATCGAACAAGGCATCCCCAAACTGCCTGCGCGCACCATCGATATCATCGAAGGCGCGACTGAAACCAGTCTGACCATCGTCAGCGACGATGCCAGACCAGCCACCCTGTCGTTCTCATTCCCCAACAACTGCCCACTGCACCGTGGACTTGGTGGCGGCGCATTCAATACCACCGTGGACAGCGCCATCATCAATCTGGCCATTTGTCGTGCCCTCGGACTCCCGGAAAGCTCGCTCCCCCAAGCCCACCTGTACCTGACCCTGGACAGTGAACAGGCCGAACAAGTGCGAAAGCAGGCCGAACCCTTCTCTAACCTTGACGTCATCTGGGTGGACGGCAAGCCGCGACGTTCGGTCTTCATCAAGAACAAGGACACCGGCGCAGAAATCTATTTCAGCACCCCCTACGGTGAGATCAACACCAGTCATCAGATCCCCACCATGAAGACACCACGCTTCCTGCTGCTGCACAACCAGCCGGATGACAAAATCTTCTGGGATGTGGCGGTCAGAGTGCGCAACGATCTGAGAGAACACTCGGTAGTGTGGAGCGTCGGCTCCAATCAAATCCGCGACGGCATCGACCGCTACGCCTCCCCCATCGGGGTGTGCGAGACCATGACCCTGAACCTGGGGGAAGCCCTGGCATGGATCCGCAAGTCCCATTCCCCCTATATCCGCAATGATGACGTGCTGCTGGAGCATCTGGAGGAATACCATGGTGGAGAAAAGAAGCCATCCGGACGAACCACCAGCTTCGTGCGCATCTTCGGTATCTTCAAGTCGGAACTCAACCAGGAAAAAAGCCTGGTGCTTCCGGAAGACCCGGAGAAACGCAGCATCGTCGCCCAGCGTTGCGCCGATATCCTGCACCGTTTTGGAATCAAGGAGAGCGTTTTCATCACCGACGGCGGCAACCCTACTATCGCCAGCTTCAAATATGTGGATAAAAAGGACAACATCCGCAAGAAGGTACAATATTACATTCCCATTATCGATCAGGAGACCGGCGACAGGATTGACCAGATCATCCAGCAATCCGGTTGCGACATCAGCCACAAGGATGCCACCGGATGCGGGGATTCCTATACTGCCACCGTGCTGGCGCTGAAACAGATCACCGGCAACCGGGTCTATCCCACCACCATCGCCATCATGGCCAACCACATTGCC
>CAYUPV010000177.1:0-6161 GCA_964445885.1 uncultured Methylococcales bacterium | reverse complement strand
CCAAGACGAATCCGTGATCGTTGTTAGCCAATCCGATGACCCGACGCAACTGAAGGAAGCGTAATGAAACCGATTCGGGAAGGACGGGGGTCTCCGGATAGTCTGAAGCACTTACCAATTCAAGGCCGGCGACTTCCGTCAGGGCCTCGGCCACGTCACGCTCGGCCACCAGTCCCAATTTGACCAGCAGCACGGGAAGGGTATCCTCGCCGCCTTCTGAAAGGAGTCGGCGCGCCCGGTTGAAATCGGCCTGACGTAATTTATCCGCCTTGATCAAGTGCTCCGCGAAAGCATCGTAGTCGGTGGGAAAGTCGGTAGATTCAACGAGAGCAGCCATATTGGATCCTATGTAACCGTTGAGGGAACCTTGGTATCGACAAGGTGCCTATGATTCGAGCAACAGATGAACGCAGTGGCAGCAGGATCCTTCATCCTTCGCTGGGAACCCTTGATAATCAGCAATCCGGATTGACTGGAGTCAACCACTGCGGGTATTCACTGCGACGCCCATGAACGTAATCAAAGTATAGGCTTTGAAGTCGGTCAGTCATAGGTCCCCGGCTACCACAGCCAATCGTCCGCCCATCGAGCTCACGGATGGGGGTGATTTCCGCAGCCGTGCCGGTAAAAAAGGCCTCATCGGCAATATAGACCTCATCCCGGGTAATACGTTTCTCGATGACTTCCAACCCCAAGTCCCGGGCGAGGGTCATCACCGTTTCCCGGGTGATCCCTTCCAAAACGGAGGTCAAATCCGGCGTGTAAAGCTTGCCATCGCGAATGATAAAGAGGTTCTCGCCGCTCCCCTCGGCAACATAGCCTTCATGATCGAGCAGCAACGCCTCGTCATATCCGGCATCCAGCGCTTCCTGCAGCGCCAGCATGGAATTGACATAATTACCGTTGGCCTTGGCCTTGCACATCAGACTGTTGACATGGTTCCGGGTAAAGGAGGAGGTATGGATTCGAATCCCCCTTTCCAGATTCTCGGCACCCAGATAGGCTCCCCATTCCCAGGCCGCCACCATCACATGGACTTTCAGGTTGTCGGCACGAAGCCCCATCCCCTCGGCCCCATAGAAACACATCGGACGAATGTAAGCACTATCGAGCCGGTTGCGCCATACGGCTTCACACTGCACCTGGTTGAGTGTGTCTTTGTCATAGGGGATTTTAATCCGCATGATATGGGCCGAACGGAACAGGCGATCGGTATGTTCCTGAAGTCGGAAGATCGCTGTACCTTGCTGGGCATAATAGGCGCGCAACCCTTCGAAAACCCCACCCCCATAATGAAGCGTATGGGTCAGAACATGGACGTTGGCCTCCCGCCAGGGCAACCATTCACCATCGAGCCAGATTTCACCATCGCGGTCATGTGTCGGCATCCTCACTATTCTCCTGCTGAGTATGGATCAATTGCTGCCAAAGTTGCTTCACCCGGGCACGTTGGGGGGCAAATTCCGTCACTGGAACCAATCCAGGTTGCTCCTGCAATGCCAGGTGATGACCACGGGCACGATAAGCCAGGTAGGCCTTCTGCAAGAACGCGGCGGCCTCTTCCTGTAACCAGCCGATCCGGGCCAGCGCCTTCAGCAAGCGTAAGTTGTCTGTCCAGCGGAATGCCTCAGGGCAGCGTCGGGCATACGCCAAACTTCCAAATTGTACTATAAACTCGATATCCACCATACCGCCGGCCCCTTGCTTGAGATCGAAATGTGTGTCGTTCGAGCGGTCCAGATGTGATCGCATTTTATCTCGCATTTCGACCACTTCACTGCGCAATTGTTCAAGGTCCCGCGGCTGGCATAGGATTTCAAGACGGACCGTCGCAAAGCGCCCGGCCAAAGCAGCATCCCCAGCCACCGGCCGCGCCCTCACCAGCGCCTGGTGTTCCCAGGTCCAGGCTTCCTCGCGCTGATACCTGGCGAAGGCCTCCAGGTGACTGACCAGCAATCCTGCATTGCCGCTGGGGCGAAGGCGCATGTCGATTTCATACAGGACTCCGGCCAGCATGGGCGTCGTCAGGATATGGATGATCCGTTGTCCCAGCCGACTATAAAACTGACTGGCTGGGATCCGCCTGGGCCCCGTGGTCTCGACATTCGATTCGCCCTGATACAGGAACACCAGATCCAAATCGGAACCATACCCCAGTTCTATCCCACCAAGCTTGCCATAACCGATCATGGAGAAATCATGGGGCTGCTCCGGATCGGCACCAGCCGGGGCACCATGTTTGACGGTAACATCACGCCAAGCCAGTTCGAGCACCTTTGCCAGCACCACCTCGGCTATCTCGGTCAGATGATCACTCACCACCCTGGTTGGGATGGCACCCACCAAATCGGCCGCCGCCACTCTGAGCACCTGTCCCTGTTTGAAATGACGGAGGCCATTGAGCACGCCTTCTTCGTCTTCGCGATCGATCGATTCGAGCCGCTGCTGTAACTCCTGTTCAAGTTGGGTGCGGTTCAGCGGGGAATAAAGGCTTCTCGGGTCGAGCAATTCATCCAACAAGGCGGGATGGGTTGCCAGCAGGCGCGAAATCCAAGGACTGGCCGCCACCAGTTGGACCAAATGTCGCCTGGCTGCGGGATTTTCCGCCAATAAGGTCAGATAGATGCTTCGGCTGGCAATGGATTCGATCAGATCGATCATCCTTTGCAGCGCAAGAGCGGGCTGCTCAGTCTTGGCTGCAGAACCGATCAGAGCAGGTATCAAACGATCGAGTTCCGCCTCTGCCGCTGAAGTCAGATAGCGGATTCGGCGCGACCTTTTGAAGGCGCCGATACGTACGATCAATTGACGAGCATTGGTATAACCCAGCGCCGCGAGCTGCTTGGATAATTCGTCCTCCTCCTCCACCAGGCGCCAGATTCTGGCCTCAGGACTGTGTTCCTGGGCGGATTCCGAGTTCGAGAACACCTGCTCGAAAGCCGATTGCACGCCTGCTCGCATCCGTTCCAGGTCCTTGTGAAAGGCCTCCCAGTCGGGATAACCCATGGCGACTGCCAGACTCAGGCGATCTGTGTCGGTATCTGGGAGTTGCTGCGTCTGACGGTCGTCGGCCTGTTGCAGACGGTTTTCGACCCGGCGCAAAAAACGGTAGGCGTTGATCAGCATGTCCACATCTTCCTGCGGCATCAGCCCTGAACTTCCCAGCCGCGCCAACACCGGCAACAGCCGCCTTTCCTGCAATCGGGGTTGGCGACCTCCATGGATCAGCTGAAACACCTGAGCGATGAATTCGATCTCACGGATACCACCAGGCCCCAGTTTGATGTCCTCCATCTTGTCCCTGCGTTTGAGTTCCTCGGTGATCTTGAGCTTGAGTTCACGCAACGCCCCCAAGGCGCGGTAGTCGAGATAACGCCGGTAGACGAAAGGTTCGAGAATAGCCATCAAGCGCCCCCCGGCTTCAGGGTCCCCTGCGATCGGACGGGCCTTGATCATGGCATAGCGTTCCCACGCCCGGGCCTGGGACTGATAATAGATTTCCATGGCATCGAAGCTCAGCACCAGGGGACCGGCGTCTCCGAAGGGTCTGAGACGGGTATCGACCCGGAACACGAAACCGTCTTCGGTCTGGCTGCCGAGCACCTTGACCAGCTCGCGACACAGCCGAAGGTAAAATTCCTGGTAACTGGTACCGCGCCGATCATCGAGCACCCCATCGTGCTCGAAGGTAAAGATCAGATCGATGTCGGAGGAGAAGTTCAATTCCCATCCCCCCAGCTTGCCCATGGCCAAAATGACTGGCAACTGCGGATTTCCGTCCCTGTCTGTGGGTTTGCCATGACGTTGACAGGCCTGCTGGAACAACCAGCTCAGCGCTGCCTGGACACAAGCCTCAGCCAGCAATGACAAATCACAGAGCACATCATCGATCGCATCCCAGCCGCTGATGTCCCGCCATGCAATTCGCACCATTTCGCGGTGGCGAAAATGGCGCAAGATCCGCTGCGCTTCATCCAGGTTTTGTGCAACCTCCAACAGCCTTGTCAGATCAGTGAGGTAGCGACCTCGACGCTGAGCCGAAAAAAGGTCTTCGGTTTCTATCAGCTGGGGCAGCAGGGAAGGAATCCGAATACATCGTTTGGCAACATAATCGCTGGCAAGCCATACCAGTGCCAAAGTGGAGGCGACCCGGTCGTCCGCAGGGAGATCTCCCCCCCCCCGCTCTATGGAATCGCGGAATCTCTGCCATGAAATTCTGACGTCATCGGCCTGGGAGGGGGGAAGATCTGAGAAAAGCGGTTCCATTTCTATCATGGCTAGTGGGACTCCAGTCACAGAGCAGAAGATTCACGCAGCAATACCACACAAACTCTGCTATTTCTTTCCCAAGGCCATCGCCAAAACCCCGGCATGGCTTGGAAAGAAGGCGATTTTTCCGTCCATCAACTTACCCTGGAGAAAAACCATTCATGCGCAACCGTTTCGAAAGATACCGCCAGATTCGCCTGGGAGAGAAATGCCACTTTGCTGACCTGGAGGTCGGTGAGAAATTCGCCACCTCGCAGTATATGTGGGAAAAACTGGACCCACATATGGGACTGGTCTTGGATGTCATCGAAAACGGCAGCTGCTGGATGCTGGGACGAAGACGCCCCTTTTTCCCCTGGTCAGAGGTCGAGGGGATCAACCCTTAGTCTAGACAGGTTTCAGAGACTGGGCGTCCCACCGGGTAGCTGTGTCTTTTCATGCTTGAGCTGGCATTGGAGACAACGTTCCGTCGCGGGATTGGCCTTGAGGCGCTCGATGCCAATCGGCTGTTCACAATCGATACAGATCCCATAATCTCCCTTGGCGATACGAATCAAAGCAGCATCAATCTGCCGAATCTCCTGGATATGACGATCGATGTCAGCCAGGTTTAAATCCACCAACAGATCAGCAACGGCTTCTTCTTCGGGATCATGCACCCTCCCTGCCAACTCGATGTACCTTTCATCATCGCTCCGTAGCAGTTCCTCACTGATCTCTTTACGAAGCTCTAGGTAGCGCTGCTTCAGTATCCTTCTGAAATCGTGCATCTGCTGGTCCGACAATACCTGTTCCATCGCTTTCCCCATTTTCGTCATCTTAAGGCCGATACCCCGGCATACTTTGATACAAAATGGATTAACGGCCCGTTAATCCATTTTGATCGACCAAGTCCGCTCAAGCATGCATTGAGTGAAGGGTACCATGAGTGCCGAAACCTATCCTAATACACTTGTCATGGTTTGAAAACGTGCATGCCGCACCTGTTTGTGAGCCAGCGCATCTTTCATCCCCAGAACAAACCACGGCGCTTCCGAATCCATGGAGGCATTGAACCTTTTGAGGGCAAAAGAGAATATACGATCAACCTAAATGGCTTGAGACAATCCCATGATTCTGCACGGCGGTAGTTTGGATTTGGTCTTAGCTTGCGAACGCTTCCAGGAGAAAGGGGATGAAAATCTGCTATCTTCTCAAAACCTTTCCCAAGGTTTCTGAGACCTTTGTATTACAGGAGATCCTGGCACTGGAACGGGAGGGTTATTCGTTACATATCGTCTCATTGCAACAGCCCACCGACGACAGGTTCCATGATGAGGTCGGGCAGGTGGAAGCCCGGGTGGATTATCTAGATCACTACACACTGAAAAGCCGTCACTGGTTGTCAGACTTGCTGACTTCTCTGATGAAAAACCCCAGTGGCACCTTCAAGGCCATCGCACTCCTTCTAAAACAGGAAATATCCTCCTAAAACAGGAAATATCCTCTGTCAACCGCCGGCTACGTTTCACCCAGGCGTTGGTCCTGGCAGAAATACTCTCCAGGGAAAACATCGTTCATGTCCATGCCCATTTCGCCAGTGAACCAGCGGCAATCGCAGAGCTGGCAAAGATGCTTCATGGAACGGATTTCAGCATCTCAGCCCATGCCAAAGACATCTATCTGTCATCGGAAAAGGCACTTCGCAGAAAAATCAGCAATGCCGCCTTCGTCGTGACCTGTACGGAATACAACCGACGTTATCTGGATCAGATCAACACCTCCGCCACTCCTATTCATAGGGTTTACCACGGTTTCGATCTGCGTCGATTCAGGAATCACAGGAGTGAAACCTATGCCCATATCGTTACCGTCTTCTCACGATCCCCTGAAATTGTTCTGGACACAGGCCG
>CAYUPV010000176.1:0-6277 GCA_964445885.1 uncultured Methylococcales bacterium | reverse complement strand
CCTTACCGGCTGGGTACGATTGGAACCGTGTCTTCCACCAGACGGTGGGTGATCCAAGCGTAGTCGCTTTCTTTCAGCTCCAGCGAGGCGAGGGGATCGAGGCGGTGGGCGTCGAAGCCGGCGGAGACCAGGATCAGCTGGGGAGTGAAATTTTTTAATGCCGGCAGGATCCTGTCCGTCACCGCATTACGAAATCGACTGCCATCGGTGCCCGGCGCAAGTGGGACGTTGATCAGGTTGTCCACCCCCGTCTCCTCGGCGCGGCCGCTGCCGGGATAGCAGGGAAACTGGTGGGTGGAGGCATACAGGACGCGCTTGTCCCTGGCGAAAGCCGCCTGGGTGCCGTTGCCGTGATGGACGTCGAAGTCGACGATCGCGACTTTTTCCAGTCCCAGGTTTTCCAGGGCATGGCAGGCGGCGATGGCGACGTTGTTGAACAGGCAGAACCCCATGGCCTGGTCCGGTTCAGCGTGGTGTCCGGGTGGGCGTACGGCGCAGAATGCGGTGTTCCCTTCTCCTCCCAAAACCGCCTCCACGGCGGTGCATGTGGCGCCAACGGCGCGTAACGCGGCTTCCCCCGAACGGGGAGAGAGCACTGTGTCAGGATCCAGATACGCATAGCCTTGTTTGGGGAGAGTGGCGAAGACCGTCCGTATGTGTGATTCCGTGTGGATCAGCCTCAGTCGTTCTTTGGTGGCGAGGGGTGCCTGACGGCGGACCAAATCTTTGAACTCGGGGGATTCGAGTGCGGTCAGGACCGCCACGAGACGTTCCCGGGATTCCGGGTGGCCGGGGCCGGTGTCGTGTTCCAGGCAGGATGGATGGCTGTAGAACAGTGTGGTCATGGCATTGAGGGCGCCAAGGTTCTATCATTCGATGCTACGAGATTGTAACGCATTTCATGATGAGGTGAACCGATGACAGAACAGATGTCTTCCCCCGTTTCGGAACTGCTCGACCAGCTGGGAATTGAGTATCAGTGGATCGAGATTCCCCTGGACCCTGACCGCAAACCCATTCGTTCCCTGGAGGAGCTGGTCGAGGCGCGGGGCCAGACGCCGGAACAGATTGTCCGCAGTTTGCTGTTTCGCACCGCCAGCGGCAATTTCGTCCTGCTTGCGGTTCCAGGCAATGGTCGTGTCGACTGGGGCGGGCTGCGCAAGCATCTGAGTGAAAGGCGTCTGACCATGGCCGACCCCGATGAGGTGCTGGAGGCCACGGGTTACCCCATCGGCGCGGTACCGCCACTTGCGCTTCCAGATTCTGTGCGTTGCCTGGTGGATGAGAAGGTGTTTGCCTTGGATGAGATCATCATTGGCAGCGGAGTGCTGGGATACGCTCTGGCACTGAGCAGTGAAGACCTGCGAAAGGCACTCAAAGACACCGGGACAGGCCGCTTCGTCAAGGAATGAGGTCGTGTTTCTTGACCGGAAAATCCCCCTCGGCCCCCCTTTTCCAAAGGGGGAAGCTTGCCGTGCTTTTGTGATCCCTTTCTCAAAAGGGGAAGTTTGCTGTTCTTATTGTATTCCCTTTCCCAAAGGAGGGAGCTTGTCATTCCTTTTGTACCCATTTCTCAAAAAGGGGAGCCTGCCATTTCTTTTGTTCCCCCCTTTGAGAAAAGGGGGGTTAGGGGGGGTGTAACTATGGTCCGCTCCCCCTAGCAAGGCCCAACCTCTGAGCTTGCGGTGACCTGAATGAAAGACCCCCGCTACCTTCAGATCTTGGCCCTGACCGGATTGCTGATCTACGGGCTTGGCTGGCTCGATTTCCCGGGGCCTGGATGGATCTATCCAACTTATCCGGCCGCGGCCTTGATTTTTCAATGGGGTTTCAGTCGTTGGGCGGGGATCCTTTTCGATCCCCGCAGCCCACTGATCTCCTCGCTGTCACTGTGTCTGCTTCTGCATACCGGATCCCTGTTGTGGGCGATTGTGGCTGCGGCGATCACCGTAGGCGGCAAATTTCTGCTGCGGGTGGACGGTCGCCATGTGTTCAACCCTACCAACCTGGCGATCGTCACGCTGTTGCTGCTGACCGATCAGGTTTGGGTATCGCCGGGGCAGTGGGGGCTGGGGACGTTCCTGGGATTTGCCGCGGTGTGTATGGGAATCTGGGTTCTGTACCATACCCGGCGCAGCGACGTCACCTTGGCGTTCCTTCTGGCCTGGACTGCACTGGTTTATGGGCGGGCCCTGTGGTTGGGTGATCCTCTCTCCATTCCGTTATTACAGCTACAGAACATCGGCCTGCTGGTCTTTGCTTTCTTTATGATCTCCGATCCCATGACCATGCCAGACCGTCGCTCGGCAAGGATCGGCTTTGCGTTTCTGGTGGCGGTGGTGGGATATGTGCTTCAATACCAGTTCTACGTCAACGAAGGGCTGTTCTACGCACTGGCGGCCTGTGCCCCGCTGGTGCCGCTGTTTAACCGCTTGCTGCCGGGCGAACGCTACCTGTGGCCCCGCAGCCCTTTTATCCTTTGGAGGTGAACCCATGCGAGTGTGGATTCTGATGTTGTCTCTGATTCCCGCAGCTGCCCAGGCATTCTGCGGCTTTTATGTGGCCCGGGCCGATACCGGACTCTACAACCAGTCCTCCAAGGTGGTGATGGCCCGAGACGGAGATCGCACCGTGCTCACCATGGCCAACGACTTTCAGGGGGAGGTGAAGGATTTCGCCATCGTGGTGCCGGTGCCCACCTTCATCGAGCGAGAACAGATCCACGTGGCCAGCACCTCCGTCATCGACCACCTGGATGCCTATACCGCACCGCGGCTGGTGGAGTATTTCGATCCCAACCCGTGCCGCAGGCTCTATCGGTTGGAGGAAAAAGCGATGGCACCCACAATGGCGGCCGATTCTGCAGCAGCCAGGGCCAAGGCCCTGGGGGTCACCGTCGAGGCCCGATACACGGTGGGCGAATACGACATTCTGATCCTCTCGGCCAAGGAAAGTTCGGGACTGATCACCTGGCTCAGGGAGAACGGCTACAAGCTCCCACAGGGAGCCGAACCTGTGGTGGGCAGCTATCTCAAACAGGGGATGCGGTTCTTCGTCGCCCGGGTGAATCTGGAAGAATTTGCCAAGACCGGTTTCCACTATCTACGTCCGTTACAAGTGGCCTATGAGACCCCCAAGTTCATGCTTCCCATCCGACTTGGCACACTCAATGCTCAGGGCAAGCAGGAACTGTTTCTGTGGTTGCTGGCCCGGAATGGCCGGGTGGAGACCGCCAACTACCGCACCGTCCGCATTCCCACCGGCCAGGAGATTCCCCTGTTCGTCAAGGATGAATTCGGAGGGTTCTACCGCGACATGTTTGCCCATCAGGTGGTGCAGTACGATGAAAGAGCGGTGTTCATGGAGTACGCCTGGAATATGGCCTGGTGCGATCCCTGTGCGGCCCAGCCCTTGAGCCGTGTAGAGTTGCGCGAGCTGGGGGTGATGTGGCTGGGTGAACCCCCTCGACCAGCCCCCATGCCCCGTCCAGCCAGGTCCCGACCAGGAATTATGCCGCCAGTACCTCCTCGACCGGTGGATGTCTTTGTCACCCGCCTGCATCTCCAATATGACGCCAAGACGTTTCCTGATGACCTGCGCCTGCATCAGACCGGTGACAAGAATAATTTCCAGGCCCGTTACATTCTCCGCCACCCCTGGGACGGCAGCGACGACTGTCCGGAGGCCAAGCGCTACCGCAGCGAAATCCTGCCAAAACGTCTGCATGAGCAAGCCAGCACACTCAACCAGCTGACCGGCTGGCCGCTTGAGGAGATTTACCAGCAGATGGGGCTGAAGGAGCCACCCGAAGCCAAGCCCGATCCCTGGTGGCGGGGTCTGTGGCCCCAATGATCGAACAAATGGACTGGCGCCGGCTGTTGTCCACCCGGCGCTTGGGCAAACACGCCGGGCAGCAGATCGAAAATCCTTTGCCGCGCACCGAATTCGCCCGCGACTACGATCGCCTGATCTTTTCTTCCGCCTTCCGCCGCCTCCAGGACAAGACCCAGGTCTTTCCGCTGGCCAAGAGCGACTATGTCCGCACCCGTCTGACCCACAGCCTGGAGGTGGCCAGTGTCGGCCGCTCCCTGGGGATGCTGGCCGCCGAGGTGGTGCAGCGGCGTGAGCCTGACGTAGCGGGCACCGTCATTCCCCAGGACGTCGGCACCCTGGTAGCCGCCGCCTGCCTGGCCCACGACATCGGCAACCCCCCTTTCGGTCACGCCGGTGAGGATGCCATCCGTGAATGGTTTGCTGCCTGGCCCGATCTAAATGAACTGGACCAGGGAGAACGGCGGGATTTGCTCCAATTCGAGGGCAATGCCCAGGGATTTCGCACCCTGTGCGTGCTGCAGAATCCCAGCCAGCCGGGTGGTCTACAGATGACCTGCGCCATGCTTGCCACCATGGCTAAATATCCTCGTGCTTCCGTGGTCGATTCCGGGCAGACGGCAGGGGCCAGCGGGTGCAAGTTCGGTTTCTTTCTAAGCGAGAAGGTTTCGTTTCATGCTGTGGCCGAGATCGTCGGCCTGTTACCCAAACCCGGATCAGGTCATGCCTGGCACCGCCACCCCCTGGCCTTTCTGGTGGAGGCCGCCGATGACATCTGCTACCACGTGATCGACATCGAGGATGGCTTCAAGGCCGGGGTTCTCGATTTCGACACCCTCTACCAGCTCCACCAACCGTTTCTGGATGAACGTCACCACGCTCGCGCAAGGCAGCTGCATGATTTATCCCAGCGCGCCAGTTATTTTCGCTCCGTCACCATCGACCGGGTGATCCGTCAGGCCATCGTCGTCTTCGAGGCCTACTACGACGAACTCCTCAGTGGCCGGTTCGACCAGCCCCTACTTGACTGCATCGACCAGGCCCAAGCCTTCGCCAGTTTCAAACAGGTGGCCCAGCAGCAGGTGTACTACGCCCGCCCAGTGGTGGAAGTGAAGGTCTGCGGTTTCGAGGTCATTGGCGGCCTGCTCGACGCCTTCCTTGGCGCCATCGAGAATCGTGCCCACCAAGGCGACCAGGCCAGCTCCCGCAGCCGCACTTTGCTGCAACTCATGCCCCGGCCGCTTCCCGATCCCGCCGAAGTGTCCCTTTACCACCGCGCCCTACTTGCTACTGATTTCGTCGCTGGTATGACTGATTCCTATGCGGTTGAGCTTTACCAGCGGATACGGGGGATTGCGTTGCCTTGAGTTTAAGCGTGTATAAAATAGGGGGCGTTCAGCATATTGCTATACCTTGCATCAACTATACAGGCTCTTCGGTGTTTTGAGTGCGCGGATTCAACTGGTTGACTTTGCGTAGCGGCTTCGCCCTAGACAGATTGAATCCGCGCACACTAAACGTCGCAGAACCCACTTGTGTCTCCCCAGCTCATGTAAGTCTCTGACATGAAAGAAAATATCGAGATTTGTCAGGCAATCAGGGTGATGGCCTAACACCTATCATTCAATAATATCGTTCAGACTGTCTCCGAAAACTAAAGTGCATTCTCGAGTAAAGGGAAAGAACCAATATCCTGTTTCACCATAATAGCGGACATGATTGATGTTTCCTTTGTCCGCAGCAGTTAGAACGGAACTGTCTCCATATATTGGAATAAAATAAAGTAAAGTATAAGTGCAGCTTTCGCCTCGTTTCATGGTTTTTAATCCCTTCATTCCGATTTCACCAATATCGGCTTGACTGTTGTCTGAATGCCGCAGTGTTTTCGCCAAATCCTTATAATTGATATAACATCCAGAAACCAGCAAAGAAAAGAGAATCGGTACTATAGACAGGTGCTTGAAAGTCATGATTCTACCTCATTAAATGGTTGTCCCGAAGGTTAGTGACTTGTGTGTTTTTTTTGGTATACAAATAGTGTTTTCAGGTTTTTGGATAAGTTTTGCTCACAACGCAATATGAAAGTGTTTGTTCAAGGCTGGTAGGCTATTTGGAACACGGGCCCTGGGTTATTGAACCTGAAAATGTGATTCCTTCTGAAGAAGACAGGGGAAATCTATGATTCTTATTCATCGGCAGCATTCCAAACCGGATTGGATCGTATTTTTTTCACCAGATCAACCAGGCAACTGTCGAGACTCTTCTCGATCAAGGACTCCGTGGGATATATATAAGTTCGTTCACTGCTTACACAGACGATGGGTTTTTCGGTGGCATATTCGCCTACCTTAAGACGTAAGCGTATTTCGCCGATAATGTCCCAGTATAGGGCATATCGTTACCGTCTTTTCCCGCTGATTTGCTTGTGGGCCTCGATACCCAAGAC
>CAYUPV010000175.1:0-6288 GCA_964445885.1 uncultured Methylococcales bacterium | reverse complement strand
GGCGTCCCTGAAAACAAGTCCCTGCCTCCTGCCCCAAGGTATCTTTCACGGTAACTTTTAAACATACGCAAATCCTTTCAATCCCTCAAGACATTTCGTATCAGGAAATACATTCCCAACCCCACCGCATCGGCAACAAGATCGGCCACCGAGGCGCAGCGGTAATCCGTATGAAATTGCATCACCTCGATAAGCACTCCCGCAGACCACAGGGAAAGGAAATTGACCCAGTCATGCCGCCTTCCGGGAAATGCCTGATCCGCCAGCCAAGCCAACAGACAGAAAGCCACAGCATGGGCGACCTTGTCAGCGCCGGTCACACCGGGCACAGGTGAGTGGGGCAACACCGAAATAACCGGTATTACCAGGAGATACACTCCCAGAGCGATGCGCCAACACGTTCGCCAAACGACACTTGCCCTGGCTTTCACCGACAATCGGCTTTTCCCAGCTGCCATTCCCGCAGTTTCATAAGCGCATAGACCGTTTCAAGATGAGGTATCGACACGTGGACACGCTGTCCGGCACGCACGGCATTGCCAAGGATGGCCTCGGTCTCCATGGGACGGCCGGCTTCGAAATCCAGCAACATGCTGGTCTTGTAAGGGGGCATCTGATGGGTATCGGCAAGGTTCCTGTCGATGACATCGTCAGGCAGACTGTGACCCGTGGCGGCGGCAATCGTGCATACCTCGTTCATCAGTTGGCACACCAAGTGCTCCTGAGTGGTCAAAATATCGCTGGTATAGAGGCCACCCGACAACACCGACAGGGGGTTGAAGGGCGCATTCCAGACACATTTGCGCCACCTCGCTGCTACGATGTCCTCCATCGCCTTGGCTCTGATGCCGCTATGGCTGAATGCCTCGCACAAGGCAGTCACCCTGGGGCTGACCCCACTCGGCCAGTCACCCAACATCAAGTTGCCATAAGCCTGATGCCAGACCTGGCCAGGTGCGGTTCGGCTGGTACAGACGAAGGCCAAGCCAGAGATCAGCTCATTGGAGGGAAAAGCGCGGGCGATCTCTTCTTCGATCTCCACCCCATTTTGAATCAGCACAATGACAGTATCAGGACCCACGGCATCCTTGATCAGGGCCACCCGATCAATCCGGGGCAGCACCTTGGTGCTCAGGAGGACATAGTCGGGCGCCTCGCTCAATTCATCCGCCCGGCAATATACCGCAGCCGGTCTGAAGGTCCATTCACCCAGCGTACTGCGTATCTCGATGCCATGGCTGGTCACGACCTCGTAATCCGAGCGGCACACTGCCGAGACCTCCGCTCCTGCCCTGGCAAGCAAGGCCCCGTACAACCCACCGATGGCACCTGTACCAACAATCAGCACCTTCATCATGATTCCTCCAGATATTGCTTCAGGAAAGGAATGGTCAATTTGCGCTTGGCGGCCAGAGTCGCGTGATCCAGACGGTCCAGCAACCGCCACAGGGAAGGGAGATCGCGGGGATAACGGGTGAGAAGGAATTTACCCACCTGGGTGGTCAACTCCAATCCCAGATGTCTGGCACGCAGCTGCAGAGCAACCAGCTTGTCGGAGTCGTTCAGTGGTTGCAGCTGCAGGGTCAGCCCCCAGGCAAGCCGGGTTCGCAGGTCGTTCAAGTGGATCGGCAACCCAGCCGGTGGGCTGCGCGAAGCTACCACCAAGCGGCTACCGCTTTCGCGCAAGCGGTTGAAACAATGAAAGACCCCCTGTTCCCAAGGCTCTGTCCCGGCAATGGCCTCGATGTCGTCGATACACACCAGCCCGACGTTTTCCAGTCCCTGCAACAATGTGGGCGGATGGGAACGCAGCTCGGCCAGGGGGAGCAAGACCACCGCCTCTCCCGCCTGATGAACTGAACGACAACAAGCCTGTAGCAGATGAGTCTTGCCCGTGCCCTCCTCGCCCCACAGATACACAAATGGTTCCCCCGCGCCCTGGGCACAACGTTCCAGGGTCGTCACTGCCTCACGGTTACCGCCCGGGTGAAATTGTTCGAATCCCAACTGGTCATTGAAGCTTAGTTGGAGCGGAAGCTGAGGCAGCATGGGACTCAGCGCTGGTTTTCCCCCAGGGCGATGGCCACTCTGGCCAGACGCTGCCCCAGACACAGGCACAAGCGCTTCTCCTCCTCGCTCAGGGTCGGATTGCTCTCACCGGAAAGATGACTGGGGCCATACGGCGTACCACCCGTTTTGGTCTCCATCAGCGCGGTTTCCTGGGAAGGGATCCCCACGATCATCATGCCATGATGGAGCAATGGCATCATCATCGAGATCAGGGTGGTCTCATGGCCGCCATGCATACTGGAAGTGGTGGTGAATACTCCGGCCGGTTTGCCGGCCAGTCCGCCGGAGAACCAGACTGTACTGGTCTGGTCGATGAAATATTTGAGCGGCGCCGCCATATTGCCGAAATGGGTGGGACTGCCCAGCGCAAGCCCGTCACATTGCTGCAGGTCCTCCATGGTGGCAAAGGGCGGACCATTGGACGGAATCACGTCCTCGGTGGCCTCGCACACCGGAGAGACCTCAGGCACCGTGCGCACCTTGGCCACCACCCCATCCACGCTTTCCACCCCGCGGGCGATGATATCGGCCATCCTGGCGGTGGCGCCATAACGACTATAATAAAGGACCAGAATCTCAGCCATGGATCACAGAATCTCCAGTACGTTTTCAGGCGGCCTGCCAATGGCCACCTTGTCAGCGGCGACGACGATGGGTCGTTCGATCAGGATGGGATTTGCCAGCATCGCTGAAATCAACTGGTCGCGGCTCAATTCAGGGTTATCCAACCCCAATTCCCGGTAGATCTTCTCCTTCTTTCTCATCAGTTCCCGGGGTTCCATTCCCAGCTTGGCCAGGATCGACTCCAGCTCCTCACGGGCAGGGGGTGTTTTCAGATACTCGACGATCTTCGGTTCGACCCCCCACTCCTTGAGAAGGGCGAGGGTAGCACGGGATTTGCTGCAACGAGGGTTGTGATAAATGATAACTTCCATGAATAATTCCAGATCTGTCACAAAGTGGGGGTATGGTAAACTGTTTTCCTGAATTTGACATCCGTCTTTCTCCCAACGCATTGATTTCACAGACCCGTCCTGACAGCAGTCACGCATTCTGAAGACACCATGAGCCAACCCGCCGAAGTCCTGTTGCCCCCCAAGGCCCCACCCCACTCACTACAGGCCGAACAATCGGTGCTCGGCGGCCTGATGCTGGATCGGGAGGCCTGGGACAAGATCGCCGATCGCATCAACGAGCAGGACTTCTACCGCAAGGAGCACCGCCTGATCTTCCGGACCATCCGGGATCTCGCCGAGGAAGATTCTCCCTGCGATGTGGTGACGGTCTCCGAGCGGCTGGAACAGCGCGCCGAACTGAAGGAGGCGGGTGGCCTCACCTATCTGACTTCTCTGGCCGAGGGCACTCCCAGCGCCGCCAATATCACCGCCTATGCGGATATCGTGCGTGAACGCGCGATCCTGCGCCAACTCGCCCACGTTGGCACCGAAATCGCCGATTCCGCCTTCCACCCGCAGGGGAGGGAAGTCAACGAACTGCTGGAAATCGCCGAACAGAATGTATTCCGGATCTCCGACCAGCGTCAACGCAATGACGGTGGCTTTCGGGCAATCAAGAGCATCCTGGCCAGGGCAGTGGACAAGATCCAGGAACTGTACGAGAAAGGTGGCAGCGTCACCGGCGTCAGTACCAGCTTCATCGATCTGGACCAGATGACCGCAGGTCTTCAGCCCGCCGACCTCATCATCGTCGCTGGCAGGCCTTCGATGGGGAAGACCACCTTCGCCATGAATGTCGCCGAGAACGTCGCCATCAAGGAGCAATTGCCCGTGGCGGTGTTCAGTATGGAGATGCCGGGCGATCACCTGGCGATGCGGATGATGTCGTCCCTGGGACGGATAGACCAGCACCGCTTGCGGATCGGTCAACTGGAGGACGAGGAATGGCCGCGGATGACCTCGGCCATCAACATCCTGGCTGGCACTAAACTGTTCATCGACGACACTCCGGCCCTGACCCCCACCGATCTCAGGGCCCGGGCCCGGCGCCTGACGCGCGAAAACGGCCAGTTGGGGCTGATCGTCATCGATTATCTGCAGCTGATGCAGGCACCTGGGGCTGGCGAAAACCGGACCGCCGAGATCTCCGAAATCTCGAGAGGCCTCAAGGGACTGGCCAAGGAACTCAACGTGCCGGTGATCGCCTTGTCACAGCTCAACCGCAACCTGGAGCAACGTCCCAACAAGCGACCAGTGATGTCGGACCTGCGCGAATCCGGATCGCTGGAACAGGACGCCGACGTGATCATCTTCATCTACCGTGACGAGGTTTACAACGAAGACAGCGCCGACAAGGGGACTGCGGAGATCATTATCAGCAAACAACGTAACGGCCCCATCGGCACCGTCAGGCTGACCTTCCTGGGCCAATACACGAGGTTCGAGAACTTCACCCAACCGACCTACGAAGACGATGACTATTGAGCCATGACATGCAAATCCAATTCCAGCGCGAGCCTGGAAAGGCGCTTGTCCAGACTCCATAACCTGGCGTTTTCCGTCAACGCCGTCGCCGTCAGCAGATGCAGATCCACATATCCGATGCCACGCCCCATCAGCGCATGTTGTTCCAGCAACACCATCGCCTCCTCATGGGTTGACAGAATCACTCTGGGCAGATCATTCAGCAGATGTAAGATGGTCTGTCGATTTTTTAGATTGCCACAGGCCAGTTCCCCAATGATCCACGGATGGATCAACACATCTCCCTTTTCCAAACTGCGGTCCAGACGCAGCGTAGCACCGCGAAAATGCTCGATCCATACTGAAGTATCAACCAGAATCATCGGAACCAGGCCTTCTACGCACAATCGGTTCCAGTTGGGTCTCCGTCCCACCCAACCGGGCCAGCCGACGCGCACTTTCACGTTCGATCAAAGCCTTGAGCGCTTCCCGGACCAAGGCGGTTTTTTCCTTCACACCGGTCAGACGCCTGGCTTCATCCAACAGTTGGTCGTCAATATTCAGCGTGGTTCTCATTGAAACTTCCTCCTTTTCTTCTACGCATATGAATTATACATCTTGATATGCATATTTTTAATACTCGACAATGATAGCGACGCAACTGCCCGCCTCCCCCATGGTGGCCGAACTCAAGCTGGACGCCCTGCAAACCAATCTGGCCAGAGTCAGACAGCTGGCACCCGGCTCCAGAGTGCTGGCGGTTATCAAGGCCGACGGGTATGGCCACGGCCTGGTGAGGATCGCACGCGCCCTTTCCGGGGCGGACGGCTTTGCGGTGGCGCGGGTGGAGGAAGGCATCCAACTGCGCCGCGCCGGCATCGCCCACCGTATCGTGGTGCTGCAGGGATTCATCGACAGCGAGGAATACCAGGCCCATCTGGCTCACCGACTGGAACCGGTGATCCATTCACCGAGTCAGGTCGATGTGCTTGCCAGCCGGCCTTCCAGGCTTCGACCCTGGATCAAACTCGATACCGGCATGCACCGCCTTGGCCTGACTCTGGTGGAATTTGGCGCTGCAATCGACCGGCTGGCTCACCTCCAACCGGTACTGATGACTCACTTCTCTTGTGCCGACGAGCCGGACAATCCGGCCACGACGACTCAGATGGCCGCCTTTGAGCAGGCCACTCAAGACTTGGGAATGGCAAGGAGTATTGCCAACTCTGCCGCCATCCTGGCCTGGCCCCAGAGTCATGTCGAGTGGGTACGTCCGGGTCTGATGCTCTACGGCCTTTCACCCTTCAGGGACAGGACAGGTCCCGATCTCGGCCTTCAGCCAGTGATGACCCTCCAAAGCAGACTCATCGCCATCAAGTCCCTGCAAACAGGCGATTCAGTAGGCTATGGCAAAAGCTGGACCGCCGACCGTCCCAGCCGCCTGGGGATCATCACAGCAGGCTACGGTGACGGTTACCCGCGCGAAGTGACACCGGGAACGCCGGTCAGGATCGGCAATGCCCGAGTACCTGTCGTGGGCAGGGTCTCCATGGATATGCTGACGGTGGATTTGACCGACTTTCCCGCTGTCCAGCAAGGCAGCAAGGTCGTTTTATGGGGTGAGGGACTGCCGGTGGAGGAAATCGCCGCCGGGGCCGGCACCATTCCCTACACCCTGGTATGTGGCGTCACATCCCGGGTCGTCAGATTGGAAACAGGTGAACGAGATGGCACGAGCCAAAGTTGTCTATAGCTGCACCGAATGCGGTCACAGCCAACCCAAATGGGCCGGACGCTG
>CAYUPV010000174.1:0-6325 GCA_964445885.1 uncultured Methylococcales bacterium | reverse complement strand
GTATGTAACTGAAATAAAAGGCGTTTTGGTTGACAATGTTAAACTTGGGCTAAGGTAACGCTTCGGCAATAACCCCAATGATGGGATTGGTCAAGACCGCCATGAAACCACTCACAGGCGATGCAAAAGTGAACATAATCTCTCTTTTTATAAAAGGGAAATGATACACCTCACATGCATTCCTCCACCTCTTATCCTCCCCCCTTGAAAAAGGGGGGCAAGGTGGGATTCCAGGATTTCAGTATCCCGGTGGTGGCGGCACGACGATATAGGTCACCTGACTGCCGGCAAAGCTCCTTTGGTACCAGTCGTTGCCACAACGGTAATAAGTGATTCCCTGGACATTCACTGAATCAGGAGTACAGGGAAGTGTGCACGTAGACGGTTTCATGATACACATGCGTGGCGGTGTCGGAAAATTCGGCCCAGAATTGGGGCTGTCCGGGTTCGTTCCGATAGGAAAGAATGACCCGCCTGGGCAGCTGGTCCGGACCGATCCAGAACTGAAAATCGATATTGGCCGTGCGCCCGGCAAGGTGGTGGGTGGGAGGAAAATCCAATACGTCGCGTTCCACATGGTCGACCTGGAGCGTCAATCTTTCCAGTTCCCGGGGCAGGGTGGAAAGCAGCATCCAAGCCAGGGGCACCCGGATGCCAAGATCATCGACCGCATAACGGACCAGACTGTCCAGATCGCCTGGGTGTTCGAGACGAGCATAGACATTTTTCCTGGTATTTAATAGAACCATGGTGGTGCCATCGAAGAACAATTTGGCCTCATCGCCATCGCTTCGCAGTGCCTCGGCCCGCAAACCGTTTGGGCGGTCAAGAAGAATCCTACGCCGCTCCCGGAAGGCGATCGTCTGGCCAGTGTTCTGTGGGACGTCGTAGCCCATATCGAGGATCAGGCTAAACCTGTCCAGGTGGGCCATTCTATCTGCCACCCCATGAACGTTTCCCTGGCATCTGGCGGTTTGACATTCGCTGTCAATTCTTCGACCCCGGTTGCTGCACGGGTGGCGCTGAAATGCAGCCTGTCAGAAGCAGCGCAAACACCCAAAACCCCGCATGAATGGATTTTCTCACAGCCTGGTACTCCTCATAGATGATTACGTTCGCCCATGTCTTTTATACCTTTGCAGAAAATAAAAATGCCGGGAACACCAGGATCTAAAATCCACCTCCCATTCCAACCCCTCCCGTCGTATTCTCGACTGCGCTTTTTGTTTTTCTTATAGTCTCCCCGCCTCGTCCAACCACAAGGACAGTTCCCGCTTCTTCGGCGAGAAGGGCAAGATCAGTTATCTGGACAACATGATGGGAGTGGCAGTCGGCTGGGGCGGTCTGCAGCGACGCGACGCCCTCTACATTCCGGTGACCCCGGAAAAGAACGACGGTGACAGAACATCATCCGCCTACCGGCCGCGCAAAGAAATTCCGGAAGGCCGATGGAAGTTTCCCGAAGCGGTTCCGGTGGAGTAGACGCTTGTCCAAGTAAACATCACAGATGCCCACCACAGGAGTAGACATGAAGATACAGCGCGCCTTTTTGTCCTGCCCATGCCTTGGCATCCCTGACCACAGGCTGCAGCCAGGTACCGCAAAAGGAGCCTCCCTCCGCCCAGGCCACCCATCCGGCCCACTGAAACTACGAAGGCGTGGAGGGGCCGCAACACTGGGCGATACTTGATCCGGCCTATCTTTTGTGCGAACGGGGCACAGCGTTTCATCCACGTCTTCGGGGAAAACGCCCGCCCGGTTCAAACCAGAGAAGGGAGGGAGGTTTGGGAACATTTAAGCCTGGGAGGTTTCTTGCAGGTTGCTTGCGAATCCCCCTACCCCCTTTTTCAAAAGAGGGTACCAATTGCTGTTAACCCTCCCCCTATTAAAAAGTGAGGACTAAGGGGGATTTTTTCCAGCGATAGAAAACCTTTGTAAACAATCTCTGATATCTCTGTTTTGATTCAAAAACCCCGAAAGTTTGAAGGTTCCACTTATATGGATTGAGGTTTTTGCTATCCTACCCCCACCCAGCCGGAACAACGCATTTATGAGGTATGACTTCGTGGTTTTCCCAAAAAATAAGATTGTGACACTTGCCCCTTTACTGCTGATCCTGCTGCTGGCGGCCTGTGGTGACTCTGATCAAGAAAAGGCCGACACTATCACCCATCCGGTCAAGCTGATGACCGCAGGTGGTGTACTGGCCGGCAAGGTCACACGGATGACCGGCGAGACACGGGCCGCCAAACGCGCGGACCTGGCTTTCCGGGTGCCGGGATTACTGATCGGGCTACCGGTCAAGGAAGGACAGCGGGTAAAGAAAGGCCAGCTGGTGGCCCGGCTGGATCCCAAGGACTATGAATCCAGGCTGCGCGAAGCCCTGGGTCAACTGGGCAAGGCCAAGGCGAAGCTGGAATACGACAGCGTCGAGTACCAGCGCTATGTGAAGATCAAACAGACCGAACCGGGGGCAGTCAGCGACTCCATGGTCAATCTGAAAAAGGCGGCTCTGGAGGTCTCACACGCCGAAGTGCAAGCGGCAAAAGCGGCGGTCACCGCAGCCAGGGACCAGCTGGCCTACACCACCCTCAAGGCCCCCTTTGCCGGCATCATCGGCAAGCGCTACGTGGACAACCATGAATTCGTCGTCGCCAAGCAGCCGATCGTCTATCTGCAGGACTTTTCCAGGATCGAGATCCTGGTGGACCTGCCTGAACTGATGGTGGTCCCGATTCGCAAGACCCGCCCCAAAGTGTTCGCCCACTTCGCCTCCGATCCCAAGCGCAAGTTCCCGCTGAAGATCAAGGAGTTCGCCACCCAAGCCGATCCCTACACCCAGACTTACCGGGTGGTGCTGATCATGCCCGCCCCGAAAGGGATTCGCATCCTTCCCGGGATGACGGCGACGGTACTCATCGACTTCTCCGAGGTCTCCCCCACGGAGATGGAGGTCGTCATACCAACTATCGCCGTGTTCGCCGACGAACAGGGGCGATCCTGCGTCTGGGTGGTCGATCCCAAAACCCACCAAGTCCACAAACGCGTCGTGACTACCGGGGATCTGAGCGGCAGCGACAGAATCAAGATCAAACAGGGCCTTTCTCCGGGGGAGGTGATCGCCATCAGCGGCGTCAGCACACTGCGCGACGGCATGACCGTCCGCGCCTACGAAACCAGTGCATCCAGGGAGTAACCAGCGATGAATCTGGCGGAATGGAGCATTCGCAAGAGTCTGATCACCTGGGTGATGATGGTACTGACCGTGGTGGTGGGGTGGAAGTCATATCAGTCACTCAGCCGGTTGGAAGACCCGGAATTCACCATCAAGGAAGCCATCATCCTGACCCCCTATCTGGGTGCCAGTGCCCGAGAGGTGGAGGAAGAGGTCACCAACGTGATCGAAAAGGCGGTCCAGCAGATGGGACAGCTGCAGTGGATCGAGTCCAATTCCTCCCGCGGCCTTTCGTGGGTCAAGGCCCACATGAAGGACCAATACGACAAATTCGCCCTGCCCCAAATCTGGGACGAGCTGCGCCGCAAGGTGGGCGATCACCAGAGGAATCTCCCTCCCGGCGCCGGCAAATCACTGGTCAACGACGACTTCGGTGACGTCTATGGGATGTACTACGCCATCACCGGCGAAGGTTACACTCCCAGGGAACTCTACGACTACGCCAAGATGCTGCAACGGGAGTTGCTCAAGGCCCAGGATGTCAAACGCATCACCCTCTACGGGCAGCGCAAGGAGGTCATCTATGTGAAGATGCAGCGTGACAAGATGACCCAGCTTGGAGTCTCCCCCCCCAACATCTACAAGGCCCTGGGCGACAAGAATCTAGTGGCCAATGCGGGCCGCATGTCCCTGGGGAAAGAATTCATCCCCATCAATCCCACCGGTGAATTCAAGTCGGAAAAGGAATTCGGCGACCTGCTCATCACCCCCAGCCACCGCAAGTCTGACCGGCTGATCTACCTGCGCGATGTCGCCATTATCAAACGCGGCTACCAGGAACCGCCGGTGTCGATGGTGCGCTACAACGGCAAGCCCGCCATCGCCATGGGCATCTCGACGATCCAGGGCGGCAATGTCATCACCATGGCCCAGTCACTGAATCAACGCCTCAAGGAACTGGAATCCGTGCGCCCGGCCGGTATCGAGATCCACGACATCTCCAACCAGGCCGAATCGGTCACTACCGCCCTGAGCGGCTTCATGACCAACCTCATTGAGGCGGTGGCGATCGTGGTCGGTATCCTGCTGCTGTTCATGGGGCTGCGCAGCGGCCTGATCATCGGTGCAGTGCTGGTGATCACTATCATGGGCACCTTCATCCTGATGAACGCCTACGACGTCACCCTGGAACGAATCTCACTGGGTGCGCTCATCATCGCTCTGGGAATGCTGGTGGACAACGCTATCGTAGTGGCCGACGGTATCCGGGTCAGGATGCAGCAGGGGATGTCCGGCTATGATGCTGCCTGTGCCGTCGTGGGCCAGAACACCTTGCCCATGCTGGGCGGTACCGCAGTGGCCATCACCGCCTTCGCCGCCATTGGCACCTCCGATGACTCCACCGGGGAGTACTGCCGCTCCCTGTTCACTGTGATCTTTTTCTCCCTGAGCTTCAGCTGGCTGACTGCGGTCACCTGCACTCCACTGTTGTGCAGTGTGTTCCTGAAAGCCCCTGAAACCACGGAAAAGAAGGATGACGAAGTCGACGTCTACGACCAGGGGTTCTATGCCCTGTATAAACGTTTTCTGGCCTGGTGCATCCATTTCCGCTGGGGCGTGGCCGCCGTCATCATCGGAGTATTCGCGCTCGCCGTGTTGGGCTTCGGCGCGGTGAAGAAGAGCTTCTTCCCCGACTCGACCCGTCCCCAGTTCTACGTCGACTTCTGGTTCCCGGAGGGCACCGACATTCATGAGACCGAACGTCAGCTCAAGCGTGCCGAGGCGTATCTGAACCAGCAGGAAGGGGTCACCAAGCTCACCACTCAGATCGGCGGCGGGCAGATCCGGTTCCTCTTGACCTATACCCCCGAAAACCAGTATCCCAGCTTTGGCCAGATCCTGGTGGATGTAGACGACTACAGGCGCATCGAAACCATGGCACCACAGGTCCAAAAGGAATTGGAGAAATTGTTCCCTGACGCCCTGGTGAATGCCCGACTGTTCGTCCTCGGCCCTTCCACAGGGGGCAAGATCCAGCTGCGGATCTCCGGTTCCGATCCCGTCGAACTGCGGCGACTGATGGAGAAGGCCCGTGCGATCCTGCTGAACGAGCCCACCGCCAAGGCAGTACGCAACGAATGGATGGAGCAGGTAAAGGTGCTCAGGCCAAGACTGGCGGAAGCCCAGGCACGCCGCGCCGGCATCGGTCGCCCGGAAGTGGCCAAGGCACTGGCGGCCAACTTCGAAGGACTGCAGGTGGGACTCTATCGCGAGGCCGACGAACTAATCCCCATTCTCGCCCGCGCCCCGGACAGGGAACGGGCCGATCTCGACAGCCTGGAGGCCATTCCCATCTGGAGTCCGGCAGCCCAGCGGATGATCCCCCTGGGCCAGGTGGTCACCGACTTTCCATTGGAATTCGAAAATGCCCACATCTGGCGCCGGGACCGGCGGACGATGATCCGTATGCACGCCGATCCGCGTACTGGTTACCTGCCAAGCGAAGTGCTGGCCAAGGTCAAGGCACCCATCGAAAAAGCCCTGGATGTGGACGTGAAAGCCGTCCTGGGCCACCCAGTCGCTGACGAAGACTGGGATGCCAATACCCTGAAGGTCACCGATAACGCCCTGTGGCCGCTGAAAGGCAACCCTGGCTATTACATGGCCTGGGGCGGCGAGGTAGAGGACTCGGCCCGCGCCACTGCCAACCTTGCCAGCTCGATCCCAATCTTTTTCGGGCTGATGGTGCTGATCGTGCTGGTGCTGTTCAACTCCATCAAGAAGACTCTGATCATCTGGCTGACGGTTCCACTGGCCCTCATCGGCGTGACCCTGGGGCTGTTGTTGTTCCATCAACCATTTGGCTTCATGGCGCTGCTGGGGCTGATGAGCCTATCGGGGATGCTGGTCAAATCCTCCATCATCCTGATCGACGAGGTAGATTCCCAGCTCAAGAATGGTGAGACACCGTTGCGGGCCATCATCAATGCCGGCGTCAGTCGACTGATTCCGGTGAGCATGTCGTCATCCACAACCATGCTGGGGATGATTCCGTTGTTCACAGACGCCTTCTTCGTTTCCATGGCTGTCACCATCGTATTTGGGCTCGGACTTGCCACCGTGTTGATTCTGCACGTGGTCCCGGTTGTG
>CAYUPV010000173.1:0-6493 GCA_964445885.1 uncultured Methylococcales bacterium | reverse complement strand
CCATTCAGTTGGCGCTCTCCGGTGAGATCTATAACGATAGGGGTGAGTAGTTACGCTGAGCTTAAGGAAAGGAACCCGATGAAACCGACCAGCGAAGCTGCGTTTGAGACAGCCATCGAGGCCGTGTTGCTGGTGGCCTAGAAATATCAGACAGGCTTCGATCAGCCCTTGTTGCACACCCTATATGTGGACAAGCGTCTGGCAGGCATCCAGGCGGTCCAGACCCTCTCCCGCCTCAACCGGACCCACCCCCTCAAGGAAGACACCTTCGTCCTCGATTTTGTGAATGCCCCCGATGAAATCCAGGAGGCTTTCCGCCAGTACTACGAAGGATCGGTGATGGGCGAGGAGGTGGATCCGGACCGGCTGTATGAGGTCAAGGCCGAGCTGGATGCCTCCGGCGTCTACCTGCAGGAAGAAGTCGATGAATTCGCGAAGATATTCTTTGCGCCCAAACGCCGCCAAAGCCCCTCTGATCACAAGGCCATGAATGCGCTGCTTGACAGGGCGGTGGCCCGTTTTCAGCAGTTGCAGAAGAATGCAGAGGAGGAAGCCGAGGACTGGCGTGGCAAAACCCAGGCGTTTCGTAATCTATACGCCTTTCTCAGTCAGGTGATTCCCTACCAGGACAGTGATCTGGAAAAACTCTACACCTGGCTCAGACATCTTGCATTGAAACTGCCCAGGCGCAAGAGCGGACCCGGTTATCAGTTCGATGAGGGGGTGGAACTGAAATATTACCGGTTGCAAAAGATCAGCGAAGGTTCGATCAGTCTGCACGAATGAGCGGTTCGGTGCGGAGCTGACAGAGGCGGACCAGCTGTTTTTCGATCAGATCGCGGAGGCCGCGGCTCTGGATGAAGGATTGCGACAGGCGGCGCAAGTGAATCCCCTGGATAAATTTCAGTTGCTGTTCAAGCAAACGCTGGAATCGCTGTTTATCGAACGCATGGAGATGAATGAGGAACTCTTCACGGAATACATGAGTAACGCAGAAATGCAGGCGTTGGTGGACAAAATGCTCGGGGCCCAGGTCTTCTCCAGGCTGTCACAAGACCATGATGAACCCCGATCCCAGAATCTGTACGCCCTGATCGTCCTTCCTGCAACTGCGTAAATGGATGTTCAATTCTCTCCAGCCCGGGGAAAACTCCCCGGACTGAACAGACACCCTGGATTGCTCAAGGATTTCAGGAAGGCCACCAGGTCGGCCTTCTCCTCTTTCGTCAGGTGCAACGGATAGATGGCCGGATCGAGGAACGGATTCTTCTCGCCGCCCTGGTCGTAATAGTCCACCACGTCCTCCAGGGTCTTCTGGCTGCCGTCGTGCATATAAGGGGCGGTCAGGGCGATGTTTCGCAGGGTGGGGGTGCGGAACCTGCCGATGTCGGCCACCTGCCCCGTCACCAGGAAACGGCCCAGTTCGGAACGCTCGCGGGGATCATAGACCGACGCCGGATCGACGTCCGAGCTGGCCGCCTTCTGCTTGTAAGCGGAGACGAAACGGGGGAATTTGGCTTTGAGACGCTCGAAACCCACCCCCAGATTGTAGAAACGGTTGTCGGTGAACAGCGAAGCGTTCAGGCCGATCTCATGGCAATTGGCACAGTTGCCCTTACGACGGAAGATGCGCAGTCCCCGCTGGGCGCTTTCCGACAGGGCCGATGGATCGCCGCCGTAGAGATAACGGTCGAAAGGGGTGTCGCCGCACACCAGGGTGCGTTCGTAACTGGCGATGGCCTTGCCGATGTGATCGGTTTCTACCTTTTCCGGTTCGCTTGCGAAAGCGGCCTGGAACAGGCGCCGGTAATCGGGATCGCTGCGTAGCAGTTGGAGAACGGGCGAATAGTCCTTCAGACCGTGTTCGATCGGGTTGGTCAGGGGGCCGAGGGCCTGGGTCTCCAGGCTGTCTGCCCGGCCGTCGTGGAACAGCGAGGTATAGTAGGCGGCGTTGAGCACCGTCGGGGCATTTCGGGGTCCCGCCTGGCCACCGATGCCCACCGCCGTCGGGCGGCCGTCGGTGAACGCCTTCTGCGGCTGGTGACAGCTGGCACAACTGACGCTGCCGTCGGCACTAAGGCGGCGGTCGAAGAACAGCTGCTTGCCCAGTTCGATCCTGGCGGGAGACTGGGGGTTGCCGGCCGGCACCGGAACCTCCGGCAGGCCTAAGGGAACAGCGGCATGGGCTGCGGTGGTCAGTCCTGCCATGATGACGGCAAGGAATATGAGCGAAAAGATTTTGTTCTGAAAAATCCCCCCTGATCCCCCTTTTTCAAAGGGGGGGACGGCATGGGAGGGGAGATCTTCCATCAAAGCAAGCCTCCCCCTTTGGAAAAGGGGTATTGAGGGGGATTTGTATCTTTCTAAGATTCTGAGCATGGCAGTTCCTCCCACGGACAGAAAACGCCCGGGAGTCTCCGGGCGTTCGTGATTTACACCATTATCGGAATCAGTCCACCTTGGGCATGCTGTGCACGTCGAGGATATATGGTTGACCGAGGGGAAGTTTGTCGTCCGGCTGCTGGAAGTAGATCACCTTGCCGTAGGTCTCGTTGATGGCCGGCAGCACCTTGGCGGCCTCTTCCGCGGTCATGTCCGGGAAGGTGGCCTTGGCCAGGGGCACTTCGACTTTGTGATAGTGCCAGTATTTCTTCTCCTCTTCCGGCAGTTGTTCGAACATCGCGGTCGGGATGATGTATTCGAAGCCGATCGGCTTGTCCTGATCCTTCATCCCGCTGTGGAACATCAGGCACACGAATGTGCCATCGGCATAGCCCTTGCAGTGATGATGGACCACATGGTGGAGCTTGCGCGCATCCTTTTCCCCGCCGGGCAGATGGCGCACCGCCTGAATGTGCAGATCGTTGAAGCCCAGATGATTGGGATATTCCTTCTGGCGGGGGTTGAGGACCTTATTATAAGGACGCAGTGGTTGGCAGGCGGCAGCCTGGGTCTGCTGTAGCTCGGCCGCCGCCGCAGCCATGTTGTCGTCGCTTTTGGATTGAGCAGTGGAACAGGCGGAACCTGACAAAGCGATGGCGATACTGGCAGCTATCAGTTTCAGTTGTGTTTTCATGGGATCACCTCCGGGAATCGATGTTCATTGGTTTGTCGTCTTCCGTTATTCTCATAACGGATATACATATTCTAACCACTTCTATTAATTCTCAAAGATCGTTTTGTAACTATATATTATGTTGTTATTCCTATTTGTAATATGCGGCATGTATTGTCTTCACTGCGTAGGTCTGCTAGCCTGCAAATCATGTTTATCTCCCCTTGGTTACGACGGGCGGCTGTCTACCTGCTGATCGCTGTCAGCCTGGTGGCTCCGGTGCGCAACGTGTTCGCCTGCCAGCTCATGGACGGGCGCAGGCAATATCACTGCTGCTGCCATGAACACGGTCACTGTCGTCACGGCGGCGGCTGCCCCCACCAGAAACAGGGCCAACCCGGCTGCTGTGACGTCTCCCACGAACCTGCCGAGACTGGGATGACGCCGGTAGCGGATGGACAGACTTTCCAGGCGCCGGGACTTGAATGGTTCCCTGCCATTTCTCCCGCATCCTTCACTTACCTGCCGCCACTACCACTGCCCGTCCCCCGTTTCATTACCGGACCACCACCACCCTCTGCTGCAAATAACACCCCCGTCTATCTCCATACCCTCCGACTCCGAATCTAGCGATCTTCCTTCCTGCGACACGCGCCACCGCGGGTGGTGTATCCATTCTTTCTGTCAGGAGGAGGTCAATCATGTCCCGACTGTATCTATTCTGGTTCTTATGGCCGATGGTATTCACTGCCATCGCCCAGCCCCTGCCCGAGCGCCTGCAGGTCACCTCTCTGGTGACCGAGGTGCTGACCCGCAACCCAGATCTGCCCGCCATGCGTGCGGCCTGGCAGGCGGCCCGGGCGAAGATCGCCCAGGAGAGCTCGCTCGACGATCCGGTGCTTTCCTACGGCTTCGCCCCCCGCACCATCGACAGGAAGGGTCAGGATTTCGGTCAGACCGCCGCTCTGTCCCTGCGTTTACCCTGGCCGGGCAAACTGGCCCTGGCCAGCGAAGCGGCTCAACTGGAGGCCGATGCCGCCGGCAACGACGTCGAGTCGGTACGCCTGCGTCTCATTGAAACGACCCGCAGTGCCTACGCCGACTGGTATTTCATCCACCGGGCGCTGCAGATCAACCGGGCCGACCGGAAACTACTGCAGCATATCCGCCGTCTCGCCGAGCTGCGTTATGCCAGCGGTAGCGCCTCCCGCCAGGATGCCCTGCAGGCCGAGGTCGAAACCGCCCTGCTCGATCACCGGCAGATCGTGCTGGAACGCAAGCGGCATGAGATTCTGGCCCGGCTCAATACCCTGCTGCTGCGCACCCCCGATGCCCCGCAACCGCCACCGGACACTCTACCCAAAACCCCCGCTGTCCCTCCGCTCGATCACTTGCGCGACCTGGCCCTGGGCCGACACCCGGCCCTCAGAGCGCTGACGGTTCGCCGCCGGGCCAACCAGCGCCGTGAATCCCTGGCGAAACGGCAGTTCTTTCCCGACCTGACCCTGCGCACCGGCTACAACAGCCTATGGAATGACGAACAAAAGCGCCTGAGTGTGGGGGCGTCGATCAATCTGCCACTGCCGGGCCGCCGCCGTGCCCGCCTGGATCAGGTCCGGGCCCAAGGCCTGCGGCTGACGTCCCAGTGGCAATCGCAAAGAGCCCGGATCCTGGAGGTGCTGCAAAGCCGTTACGAACAGGTACGTGAGAGCGAGCACGTGATCCGCCTGTATCGGGACCGGCTGCTGCCCCTGGCCAAGGACAACCTGGCAGCAGCCCAGGCCGATTATGCAAGTGGGGCCGGGGATTTTATTGATCTCCTGGAGGCGGAAAAGCACCTGAGCGGGGTCAGGTTACAACTGGCCCGGTCGCTTTCCGAACACTTTCGCCGCCTGGCGGCGTTGGAAAGACTGAGCGGGGGACCTGGAAACCCAGCGGCAGGAATTTTTGCCGGGGAGGAACATCCATGATTATGCCCATGAAGCCCGGTTTCACCTCGGCATATGAAAGAATCATGCGGATTGTAGGTTGGGGTGAGCGTAGCGAACCCCAACATCAGCGCCAGATGTCTTTCACGTTTAGGCTATTAATGTTGTTATTGTTGGCATTCCTGGCGAGCGCCGACGAAGGTTTCCTTCCTGCCGGCCCCTACCGGGTCAAGGTGACAGTATTGCCCGAAACCCCCAAGGTCGGTCCCAACCGTGTCATGGTCATGGTGCAGGATCGCCAAGGGAAACCGGTCAGCGGGGCCCAACTCAAGGTGGTGGCGGTGATGCCGGCGATGGGAGCGATGCCGGCCATGGTTGCTCCGGCCAGGATGCGCGAAACCACGCCGGGGCGTTATCAGGGGGAATTCAGTCCCTCGATGGCGGGGGAATGGCCGCTGACGGTGGAGATTACAAGCCCCGCCGGCAAGGCCCGTCTGACTTTTGATCTTGCCACCGGTCGCCGGGGCATCCGCTGCAGCAGTTGCGGCAGTGGCGGGGAGGAGACCTCGACGATCACTATCCGGGTGGATCCCGCCCGGCGTCAGCTCATCGGTATCCGCACCGCCACCGTGGAACGGCGCCCCCTGATCGTGGAGATCCGGGCACCGGGCCATGTCCGCTACGATCCTTCCCATATCAGCGAAGTGGCGCCCAAATTCGGCGGCTGGGTCGAGACCCTCCGGGCCGATGCCATCGGTCGCCTGGTTCACCGGGGCGAGACCCTGCTGACCGTCTACAGCCCGCAGCTGATCTCGGCCCAAGAGGAATATCTGGCCGCCCGCCGAAGCGGTGGCAGACTGCTGGAGGCGGCGCGGGACAGGCTGCGGCGCTGGGATCTGCCCCGCCACTGGATCAGCGCCCTGGAAAGGCGCGGCCGGTTGCAGGAGACAGTCCCGGTGATCGCCCCTTCTGAAGCCATCCTGATCTCCCGGCCCCCTTCGCCCGGCAGCGCCTTCAAGGCGGGCCAGACCCTGCTGCGGCTGGCCGATCCCACCAGGCTGTGGGTGGAAGCCGAGGTCTTCCCGCCCGAATTCGAACTGCTCCAGCCAGGCATGGCGGCCCGGGTGGTCCTTCCGGATCCACCGGCCAGCGAATGGCGGACCAAAGTGGATTTCATCTACCCCTTCATGGACGATGCCTCCCGCAGCGGCCGGGTGCGCCTGACCCTCACCGATCCTGACCGGAGGTTGTTGCCCGGCAGGTATGTGGATGTGCGGCTCCGGGCCGACCTGGGGCGCCGGCTGGTGGTGCCCGCCTCGGCGGTACTCTACAGCGGCAGCGAGCGCTGGGTGTTCGTCGACCTGGGTGACGGCAGGCTGCAGCCACGCCGCATCCGGGCCGGCCACAGAAACCGGGATTGGATCGAAGTGGCGGAGGGACGGGCGAGCGTCGACCGGGGGGGAGAGCGGAAGAGGGGCGGGGAGGGTAGGAGGGCGCCCCCGGGGGGGGG
>CAYUPV010000172.1:0-6513 GCA_964445885.1 uncultured Methylococcales bacterium | reverse complement strand
ATACAGTAAACTGTTGTCACGCAAATGAGGAGATCAATCTATGAGTGTCGAAACCCACGTCATTTCCCGATATGCCGAAGGCGCGACCGAGCGGCAGGAAGATCTGTGCTGTCCGGTGGACTACGACCGCGACCTGTTGAAGCCACTACCCCAGGAGATCATCGACAAGGACTATGGCTGCGGCGACCCGTCGCGCTACGTACATGAAGGCGACGTGGTGCTCGATCTGGGTTCCGGTTCGGGCAAGATCTGTTATATGGCGGCTCAACTGGTGGGGCCCGAGGGCAAAGTGATCGGCGTCGACATGAACGAGGCCATGCTTTCCCTGGCGCGCAAATATCAGGACGAGATGGCAGAGAAATTGGGGGGCGACCGGGTGCGATTCGTCAAGGGGCTGATCCAGGAGCTGGCCCTGGATGTGGAGGCCACTGACCGATGGCTGGCGGAACATCCCATCACCGGTCATGAGGACCTGCTGGCACTGAAGGCATGGCAAGCCAGGCAGAAACGCGAGCACCCGCTGATCGGCGACACCTCGGTGGATCTGGTGATCTCCAATTGTGTCCTCAATCTGGTGGATGACGGCGACAAACGGCGCCTGTTCCAGGAAATCTTCCGGGTGGTCAAACCGGGCGGCCGGATAGCCATCTCGGATATCGTTTGTGATGAGCCGGTTCCCGACTCATTGAAACAGGATACTGAACTTTGGAGTGGTTGTATCTCCGGTGCGCTTCAGGAATTCGATTTCCTGCAGGGTTTCGTGGAGGCAGGTTTCATCGCGGTGAAACTGGACAAGTGGGGCGACGAACCCTGGCGGGTGGTCGACGGCATCGAATTCCGCGCGGTCACCGTCACCGCGGTGAAACCGGAGCCCACCGAATGCATCGATTACGGCCACGCGGTGATCTACAAGGGACCCTACGAGAGGGTATTCGACGAAGAAGGACATGTGTATTGCCGTGGACAGCGCATGGCGGTATGCGAGCGCACCTTCCGGTTCCTCACCCAAGGCCCGCTGAGGGACGATTTCATCGGCATCGCCCCGGCCACCATCAACGAAGGCCGTCCCTGGTGCGCTCCTACCGGGACACTTCGCTCCCCTGGTGAAACCAAGGGTGGAACCAGTACCGGGGGAGGACAGGACAGCTGCTGCTGAAGTGCGCCGGTTCTCCATCATCCTCCCCACCTGGCAGGAGGCGGCGGAAATCGTCCCCTGCCTGAAGGCCTTGCAACTTTTACGCCGGCAAGCGGAGATCATCGTCGTGGACGGAGGGAGCCGGGATGACACCCCGGCACTTACCCGGCCCTTGGCGGACCAGGTGGTCACCGCGGCGAAAGGTCGCGCCAGCCAAATGAATGCAGGCGCCACTATCGCCTTGGGAAAGATTCTGATCTTCCTCCACGCCGACACCCGACTGCCGGACGATGCATTGGATCAGATCGAACGGGCGATCGCCTCCGGCCACCTTTGGGGCCGCTTCGACGTCCGCCTCGATAGTGGGCATCCGCTGCTGTCCGTGGTGGCGTCTTGCATTAACTTGCGTTCGCGCCTTTCCGGCATCGCCACCGGCGATCAGGCGCTGTTCGTCACCCGGCAGGCGTTCGAGGCGGTCGGCGGCTTCCCCTCGATACCCTTGATGGAGGACATCGAACTGAGCAAGCGATTGAAAAACACCTGCGAACCCGCCTGCCTGAAGGCCAAGGTCACGACCTCGGCCAGACGCTGGGAGAACTTCGGCGTGCTGAAGACCATTGGTTTGATGTGGTGGCTCAGATTGGGCTATTTTCTCGGCGCCGATCCCTGCCGGCTGAACACTCTCTACCGCACAGGAAGATTCTGGTGAAACACCGCGCTGTGCTGGTTTTTGCCAAGGCCCCAATACCGGGCCGGGTCAAGACCCGGTTGCTGGAGGTGTTGACCCCACCCCAGGCCGCCGCCCTCCAGGCCCGGTTGACCCACGACCTGATCCGCCGTCTGACTGCCGAACCGATTGCCGACGTGTTCCTCTACTGCCATCCCGATCACCGCCACCCTTTCTTCCGCGCGTTGTCGAGGCGGTTCGGGGTAACCCTGAGAGCCCAGCAAGGGAATGATCTGGGGCAAAGGATGGATCAGGCGCTGACCGAGATCCTGACGAACCATCGTTACACCCTGGTGGTCGGTTGTGATTGCCCTACTCTGGACTCACGGGATTTTCAGACGGCGTTCCACGCCTTGGAGCGGAGTTACGATGTAGTCCTGGGTCCGGCGGAAGACGGCGGTTATGTCCTGATCGGTCTGAGCAGTCCCCGCCCTGAGCTTTTTCAGGGAATCCCTTGGGGGGGCTCTGCGGTCTTGGCGCAAACCCGACGCCGTATCGAACACTTGGAACTGAGCCTGTTCGAACTGCCCACGCAGTGGGATCTGGACAGGCCGGAAGATCTCTGGCGCTACCAGCGGACACACCAACGCAACACCACCTGCATGCGCCGATAGTCTTCGGCATCCAGGCTGTCACGCCAGACCGGAACCGCCAGGAAACGTCCGTTGTCCAAGCGGAAATGTAGCAGGGTCAGCCAGCGACCCACCCGGGTGGACGGAAGCAGACTCCCCTTCCAGACCTGTTGGCTCGGCCCTACCAGGGTCCAGTTTTGCTCGCGATAGAGGATTTGTGCCAGCCGTGGACAGCTTGCGTATCGCCAGGACAATATCACACTTGCACCGAGCCCCAGGGTGGCTGAGACCGACAGCCAGACCGGTAGAACACTCAACCAGAGGGACGCCAGTCCGAGCCCATGGCAGGCCAATACGAACCATTGGTGCAGAGGGGAAGCTGTCGGTCCCAGATTCAGGTTCACAGGAATCGGCTGATGGCATTGCAGATAGGCGCCAACCCTGGATCAGGGCAGGGTGTGCGCAGAATCAGCCAGTCCCAGAGCAGGGGATCGGGTTGTTCCAGCAACCGGGAGAAAGCCAGCTTATCCCTTGCCGAAGCCTCGGGGTAAACCTCTTCCAGCCAGCGCTCGAGCAGGAGATCCAGTTCGTGCAACCCGCGCCGGCAACGCCAACGCAACCGCGCTGTTTCAGCTATCACGCCGCAAACGTTGTAGAATGCGCCGACGGGCCTCCTCAGACAAGGTCACTTTAGGCAACCACGACTCGGGGTCCAGGCGATGACAAAGCTGATGAATCCACTCGAGTTGCTGCTGATAACGCTGGCAACCCCTGCAGAACCAGACATGGAGCCGCAGCATCATTCTTTCTTTCCGGGACAGGCGGGTATCCAGCGCTTTGGAAGCCAGATCCATTGCCTGTTTGCAGGAAATCATCATGCTTTTTCCTCCTTCCCGGATTGACCGAAACCCGCTCGTTCGAGACATTGACGCAATTGAAAACGCATCCGCGACAGCATCACCCATACGTTGTTGGTCGATGAGGCAGGCAATTGTTTACAGATTTCCTCGGCGCTCAAACCTTCCACCTCACGCAGATAGAACAACTGCCGGAAACGGGGCGGCAGGCGGTTGACGCAATGTTGCAGCGCCTGCTGCAATTGCGCCAGATCAAGAATGCGCCCCGGATCAGAGAACGCCGCGGGAGGCTGGCGCCAATGGCCGCGCTCATCGAACCAGCGTTCCAGGTCCAGATCCAGCTCCTCCAGGGAGACTTCGCCACTCTTTCTAAAGTGATCGGCGATCTTGTGTTTGAGAATTCCCACCAGCCAAGTGCTTTCACTGGAACGTCCAGAGAAGTTTTTCCGGGACTTCCAGGCAGCCAGCAGCGTCTCCTGGACCAGATCTTCGGCCAGAGACTCGTCTCCCACTCTCGCCAGGGCGTAACGGAACAGCAGATCCCCATGACGAGACAACCAGTCTGCAGGATCGAGTTCCGCCCTCATTCCACCCGTTGGGCCAGCAGTTTCTTGATCTCAGCGATTGCCTTGGCCGGATTCAAGCTCTTGGGGCAGGTATCGGTGCAGTTCATGATGGTATGACAGCGGTAGAGCTTGAACGGGTCCTCCAGTGCATCCAGCCGTTCGCCGGTGGCCTCGTCACGGCTGTCGGCGATCCAGCGGTAGGCCTGGAGGAGCGTCGCCGGCCCCAGATAACGGTCGCTGTTCCACCAGTAACTGGGACAGCCGGTGGAGCAACAGGCGCACAAAATGCAGTCGTACAGATCGTCGAGACGGGCTCGTTCCTCGGGACTCTGCAACCGCTCACGGTCTGCCGGTGCCGGAGTCAGCGTTTTCAGCCAGGGCTGAATGGAGGCGTACTGAGCATAGAAATGGGTCATGTCGATGACCAGGTCCTTGTGGACATTCTGGTGTGGTAGCGGGTGGATTGTGAGGGTGTCGCCGCAGTCATCGATCGCCTTGGTGCAGGCCAGCGAATTGCGGCCATTGATGTTCATGGCACAGGAGCCGCACACCCCTTCCCGGCAGGATCGCCGGAAGGCCAGTGAAGGATCGATTTCATTCTTGATCCGGATCAGGGCATCGAGCACCATGGCACCACACTGGTCGCGATCCAGCTGAAAAGTGTCCAGACGCGGATTGGCCCCCGTCTCCGGGTCCCAGCGATAGACCCTCACCGTCAAAATCCGACTCGCTCCTTCGGGAGCGGGCCAGGACTTGCCGGGTTTGATCCGGGAACGCGGTGGTAAACTGAACTGCACCATGTCAATACACTCTTGGCTTGGGGGGGATGGGTTCGACTTCCCCGGTCAGCGGTTTCAGGTGAACCGGGCGGTAAGCGAAACTGGCTTTATGGTGCTGGTCGAGCCAGATCAGGGTATGTTTGAGCCAGTTGTCGTCATCGCGCTGAGGATAATCCTCACGCGCGTGGGCGCCCCGGCTTTCGCTGCGGTTGCCTGCTGCCGCCATGGTCACCAGGGCCTGAGGCAACAGGTTGGATAGTTCCAGAGCTTCCACCAGATCGGTGTTCCAGATCAGGGAATGGTCGGCCAGGCCAATGTCCTCCAAGGCGCCTGCGATCTCCCGGAGCTGCGACAGCCCTTCCTGCAGCAACTTGCCGTCACGGAACACCGCCGCGTGATTTTGCATGCAGCGCTGCATACGCACCCTCACTTCGGCCACTCTCAGGGAACCGTCTGCGTGACGGAAACGATCGAATCGTTCCAACAGCGGATCCAGCAAGTCGCCGGGCAAGGGTTTATGCGGACGGCGGGGCTTGACCATCTCGGCACAGCGAATCGCCGCCGCGCGGCCGAACACCACGATATCGAGCAGGGAATTGGAGCCCAGCCGGTTGGCTCCGTGTACCGAGACACAGGCGGCCTCACCGATCGCCATCAGGCCCGGCACCGTGGTCTCGGGATCGTCGTTCTTCAGAGTGACCACTTCACCATCGGTATTGGTGGGGATTCCCCCCATGTTGTAATGAGCGGTGGGAATGACGGGAATGGGCTCCTTGGTGACATCCACACCGGTAAAAATTCGTGTGGTCTCGGCGATTCCCGGCAGGCGTTCATGGATGATCCTGGGATCCAGGTGCTCGAGATGCAGCAACAGATGGTCCTTGTGGGGCCCCACCCCCCGCCCTTCGCGGATCTCGATGGTCATGGCGCGACTGACCACGTCACGCGATGCCAGATCCTTGGCATGGGGGGCATAACGTTCCATGAAATGCTCGCCCTCGGAATTGGAGAGATAGCCGCCCTCACCCCGAACCCCTTCTGTGATCAGGCACCCGACCCCGTAGATCCCGGTAGGATGGAACTGGACGAATTCCATATCCTGCAACGGCAGACCCGCCCTCAGCACCATGCCGTTGCCGTCTCCGGTACAGGTATGGGCCGAAGTACAGGAGAAATAAGTACGCCCATAGCCTCCGGTGGCAAGTAGCGTCATATGGGCACGGAACAGGTGCAGGCTGCCGTCATCCAGGCACCAGGCCAGGACTCCACGGCAGACACCGTTGTCATCCATCACCAGATCGAGGGCGAAATATTCGATAAAAAATTCAGCCTGGTGCTTGAGGGACTGTTGATACAGGGTGTGGAGTATCGCATGACCGGTCTTGTCGGCGGCTGCGCAGGTACGCCGCGCTTCTCCTTCACCAAAGCGAGTGGTCATTCCACCGAAGGCCCGCTGATATATCTTGCCTTCATGGGTACGGGAAAAAGGAACGCCATAGTGTTCCAGCTCGATCACCGCAGGAATGGCCTCGCGGCACATGTATTCAATGGCATCCTGGTCGCCCAACCAGTCCGAGCCTTTGACGGTGTCATACATATGCCAGCGCCAGTCATCCTCTCCGGCATTACCCAACGCCGCGCTGATTCCACCCTGGGCCGCCACGGTGTGGCTGCGGGTGGGAAACACCTTGGTCAGACAGGCGGTCTTCAACCCGCGGGCGGCCATTCCCAGAGTCGCACGCAGACCGGCTCCACCTGCCCCCACGACGATGGTGTCATACGTGTGTGTTGTGATCGGATAGGCTTGTCTCATCTTTATATATTACCGTGAAAGATACATTTGGGCAGGGAGCAGGGCATTGGTTTTCGGGACGCCG
>CAYUPV010000171.1:0-6608 GCA_964445885.1 uncultured Methylococcales bacterium | reverse complement strand
CAACCGTGATCTCAACCTGACCTGGGCTGCCGAGGTTCCTGTCGCCAACCGGCTGATTGCTGGACATTGGTGGCAGTCATACATTCCTGAGCATCAGGTGTCGATGGAGCAGAAGCTGGCCGAGAGCCTGGGAATTCAGGTCGGGGATCGCCTGACCTTCCTGATCGAAGGGCAGCGGGTCGAGGCCCGTGTAAGCAGTCTCCGCGGCGTCAAATGGGATTCCATGACCCCCAATTTCTATGTCATTTTCGCGCCGGGCGATCTGCAAGGTTTTGCAGTGACTTATATGACCAGTTTCTATTTGCCCGCTTCCCTCAAGTCCAATCTGGGTGGGTTGGTCAGGAGATTTCCCAATGTGACGCTGATCGAAGTGGAGATGATCCTGAAGCATCTGCGCATGATCCTCAAGCAGGCCAGTTTTGCCGTGGAATACGTATTGATACTGGCCCTCCTGGCAGGGGTAACGGTCTTGATGGCCGCGGTCAGAAGTTCCATCGACGCCAGAATTCACCAAGGGGCGCTGCTACGAGCCCTGGGGGCCAGGCAGCGTCTGGTGGTTGCCAGTCAGTGGATAGAATTTACCCTGTTGGGCTTGTTGGCCGGAGTGTTGGCAGTCTGGATGACCGAAGTGCTGGCGTGGTTGTTGTACGTACGGGTTTTCGACATCGATTTCCACCTGCACTACTACCTCTGGGGTATTGTGCCTGTCTTGGGGGCACTGCTGACGGGAATCGCAGGTTTCCTGACCACCCGGGGGGTACTCAGGAAAAGCCCGGTGATCGTGTTGCGGGAGTTATAGAAAAAAGGCGCGGATCGACCCGCGCCTTTGAATCCAAATTGAAAGCAGGAAAAATGATGTTTACCGGGCTTTCAGGTTGACGGTGATGGTCCAACCCTGTTTGCCGGCGCAGTCCCCTTCCAGGGGTTCCACTTTCACATATTTCACATAACGCACCACGGTTTCTTCTGTGACCTTGGCGGGGGTACCGGACTGGACCACACAGACCTGTTCCTTTTCCCGCAGTTCCGGATCGGTGGCGCCCATGCGTCCCGGCGCCTGGAGTAGCAGCACATCGCCTCCGCCAGTGACGTTGGGGTTGGTCAGCGTATAGGTCTGGCCAATCTGGACAGTGGGGGCAGGGGCTTGTTTGACACTGCTGCCACCGAAAAACATCATGCCGAAAATGACCAGAACCACGGCGCCGATGCCGCCGTAGAAAGCCAGGGGATTCTTTGCCTTCAATCCACTGATCATCGCCATGATCTTGTTGGGTGCCGCTTCCTGCTCCTGTTCGGGGGGTGGGGTCTGTTCCGTGGAAGATTCGGCTGCCTGAGCCTCTTCCTCGGAATCCGGTGTGGGATTTTCGTTCTCGTTACTCATTCTTATACCTCCTCGTTAGATCAGCCCTTGGGCATTTTGATAATGACTATGATGGTAATTCCCCATACCCAGAGCGATTATACTAATTGCGCCTTTGAATGATAAACAGAGACAGGGTGTACAGCAAATCTGCCTTGTTTCCCAAGGGCTCCAGACTGGCAACGGCTGCTTCGTGCATTTCCCTGGCTTTCTGTTTGGCGCCACTCATTCCCAGCAAGGCGGGATAGGTGGGTTTGTTCTGGGCCCGGTCCTTGCCTTGGGTCTTGCCGAGGGTGGCTGTGTCGCTCTCCTCATCGAGGATATCGTCCTGGATCTGGAAGGCCAGGCCGATACATTTGGCATAATGATCGAGACGATCGGCGATGTCGTCATCCAGATCCGGGTGGGCGAGCGCCGCCAGGCGCACACTGGCACGGATCAGTGCCCCGGTCTTATGGATATGCATCATTTCCAGCGCCGGCAGGTCCAGCTGCAGTCCCACCGACATCAGGTCGATTGCCTGGCCGCCTACCATGCCACCGGAGCCGGAGGCTTTGGCCAGGCAGTTGATCATCGCCACCCGCTGGCTTGGAGAAACGTCCGTCTGCGGATCGCTGGCCAGCACCTCGAACGCCAGGGTTTGCAGGCCGTCACCGGCGAGAATGGCGGTGGCTTCGTCGAACTGCACGTGACAGGTGGGTTTGCCGCGCCTCAGATCATCGTCGTCCATGGCCGGCAGGTCGTCGTGAATCAGCGAATAGGCATGGATGAATTCGACCGCGCAGGCTGGACCATTCAGGGTGTCGAGTGGGACATCCAGTGCATCCCCTGTGGCGTAGGTCAGAATGGGGCGCAGCCGTTTGCCCCCATTGAGGACCGAATAGCGCATCGCCTGGTGGAGACCTGCCGGCAGTTTGTCGGCAGGGGGGAGTCGCTGGTCCAGGGCCTGCTCGACGCGTTGGCGACAGGATTGCATGAAAGATTTGAGACGTTCGGGATTAGTGCTGGTCATCGTTGGTTTGCAGAGGTTCGAGTTGGATGGAATCGTCGTCGCCACGGGTCAGTATCTGGACCTTCTGTTCCGCTTCCTGGAGCGACTGCTGACAGGCGCGGGCCAATTGTACCCCCTTTTCGAACAGTTTCAGGGATTCCTCGAGGCTCACATCCCCCTGTTCCAGACGTTCGACGATGGTCTCCAGTGCTTTGAGCTGGTTTTCGAAACCGGGTTTGCGTTTGGCCATGACGGTCGTGCGGCAAAAGGCGTTACCTTAAGGTTTTTGGCATAATGTGTCAAAAGGCTAAGGAGCAGGGGTGTGTTCAGGAGAGAATTGTTGGAATGGTTGCGCAACAAGCCCTATACCTTGTCGGAACTGGCCCTGCGGTTCGAATGCAAACCCCGGGATGTCGAGGAGGATCTGCGTCACCTGGAACGTTCCCTGGGGAGGCAGGGATTGCGGCTGGTGGTCGATCCGGCCCGTTGCCGGCATTGCGGCTTCACTTTTTCCAAACACAAGCTGAGGAAACCGGGGAAATGTCCTCGTTGCCGCCATACCTGGATTGAGGAACCCCGGGTATGGGTGGACCAATAGAATCGTCAGAGTCTCGAGCATGAAGTGGAAAGGAAGCCATCAAGTCACCCTGGGGCAGGTGTTTGCCCTCGCCTGGCCGGCAGCAGTCTCGGTATTGCTCAACAACGCCTTTAAGGTCATCGACCAGTTTGCGGTTCAATGGTTGGGGGTGGCAGCCCAAGCGGCGGTGGGTTCGTGTACCTTCGTCCTCATTGCTTTTTATGCCTGCTATAGCATCACTGCCGCCGGCGCCGGACCACTGGTGGCCCGCGCCACGGGTGCCAGGGATGACAACTGGCGTCGAAGGGTCATCGGCAATGGGATCGTGGGAGCCTGTGTCATCGGTATTCTGGTGCTGGCAGCTTGCGGTCTGGGGGCCGATCGGATCGCCTTATTGCTCAACCTGGCCCCTTCCGCCCGGGTCGAAGCGGCTGAGTATCTGTACTGGTTGGCTCTGGCCGGTTTTCCCCTGACCCTGGCACCGCTGATCGATTCGGTCTTCATCGCCATGGGTAACACCCGCCGGGTGATGGGGTTGCAGATTCTGGCGACGGTGCTCAATGCGGCCCTCAATCCCCTGTTCATTTATTACTGGGGCATGGGGATCGGTGGGGCGGCGATTGCCACCGGTTTGAGTCGTGGTCTGTCGGTGATTTTGGGTCTGTGGTGGCTGGCTCGCGAAGTGGGCCTGGTCTGGCGTGATCTGGCACCCGATAACATGCTGCGCTGGATTCTCTCCATCGGTCTACCGGTGGCCTGGGGCACGGCGCTGTATGCCCTGGTGTACTGGGGACTGCTGGCCTGGGTGATTTCGCCGTTGGGGCCGGAGGTCAACGCCGCCCTGGGGATCGGTTATTCCGCGCTGGAGGGTTTTACCTGGCCGCTGTTCTGGGGACTTGCCGCCGCCAGCGCCAGCCTGGTCGGCCGGGCCCTGGGGAGAGCGGACCTGAAGCAGGTCCGGCAGATCATCCGGCGCGCCTTGTGGCTGGCCTGTGGCTGTGGCATTCTCGCCTCTCTGGTGTTCTGGTTCGGTGCCGGGCCTTTGTCGGCGCGCTTCACAGCCGATCCGGAAGTTCTGACCAGGGCTACGGAATATGCCAGGATTCTTGCCTTTTCGCAGCTTTTCGTGGCGTTCGAGGCCCTTGCCGGAGGCGTGTTGGAAGGCGGCGGTGCTACCCGGGCCGCCTTCTGGTGGTCGGCACCTTTCAATCTCTTCCGTATTCCACTGGCCTGGTATCTCAGTGTCAATCAAGAGTGGGGGGCGGCCGGAGTGTGGTGGGCGATCAATTTCACCACCTATGCCAAGGCAGCTGGATTGTGGTGGCAGTTGAGTCGGGACAGATGGCCCGGATTGAGGGCATAGAATATTGATATTAAGGACAGATCCAACAGGTGACGATATGCCGGTGTTCATGCGAATCGTGCTCGATGTGTTGAAACCCCATCAACCAAATGCATTCGATTTCGTCCAGCGGATTCAGGATCTGGGCAACCTCCATCGGGTCAAACTGACCCTGGCGGAGATGGATGAGAGGACGGAAACGGTGGTCCTTCTGATCGAGGGGGTGGACATCGACTATGACCGGATCGTCGACAGAATCTCGGACATGGGAGGATCGGTCCACAGTATCGACGAGGTGGAGATCGTCATCGATCCTGCTCCGGGATCTGATCAGGAGTGAAAGTCCTTGGTCATCTTCGGATCCTGTTACACATCACCCAGGCGCGTCAGATCGCCCGCCGGTATTTTGTCACCAATGGATTCGACGGCGTGTTGACGATGCTGGGTCTGCTGATGGGTTTCCATATCAGTCACGCCACCGATTTGACGGTCGCCATCAACGCCTGTCTGGGGGCTGCGGTGGCTTTGGGAATGAGTGGGCTGAGCAGCGCCTATATCAGCGAAGCTGCCGAACGAAAACGGGAATTGAAAGAGCTTGAGCAGGCCCTGGTGGCCGATCTGTCAGAGTCGGACTATGGCCGTGCGGCCCGATGGATCCCCGTGTTCGTGGCCTTGGTCAACGGGCTTTCCCCTTTCCTCGTGTCTTTGCTGATCATGATCCCCCTGTGGCTGGGCCTGAGCGGTATCCGATTGCCTTTGGCACCCCTAGAGGCATCGATTGCCTTGTCTTTGTTCATGCTTTTCCTGCTCGGCCTGTTTCTGGGCCGGATCAGCGGAACCTCCTGGTTGTGGATGGGAATCAAAGCCGCCTTGCTTGGCCTGTTGACTGCCGGTCTGATACTTCTGACCGGAAGGACCTCATGATGGTGTGTTGAAAGGCCATCCCCTCGATGCCGGAAACCTTCAATTGCTGCAAAAAAACCATAGATATTGGACATTGAGCAGGTGACAGATTCGGTTCTGTCATTGCTCCCTAGTGGTCGACGGCGGCTGTGATAGAGTATCCATTTTAAACTGTATCCGGTCGATGTCTCGCGATTCCAAACACATAGCCTCCTCTGAGCAGGAGCAACAGCTACCTGTGGTTTTTGCAGAGCAAGGCCCCCTGGCCGGTGCCATCGGCGGTTACCGTCCCCGCCGGTCGCAGCAGGAAATGGCTGAAGCGGTCCAGCAGGCCATGGCCAGGGGGAAGATTCTGGTGGCGGAGGCGGGGACGGGAACCGGCAAGACCTTTGCTTATCTGGTGCCGGCACTGTTGTCAGGCAGGCAGGTGATCGTCTCCACGGCCAGCCGCAATCTGCAGGATCAGCTCTATCTCAAGGATCTACCCATCCTGCTGAAGGCGTTGCGCAGGCCCCTGGCCGTGTCCCAGCTCAAGGGGCGTGGCAATTATCTGTGCCATTACCGGCTGGAACAGACCCTGACGGCGGAACTACTGCGCAGCGAGGAGGACCGGCGCGATCTGGAACGGGTGCGGCAATGGGTAGCGGAGACCGGTTCGGGCGACATCGCCGGCATGACGGAGCTGGCGGAGAACTGGTGGGGCTGGCCGGCCCTGACGTCCACCGAGGACAGCTGTCTGGGTCAGAACTGTCCCTTCATCAGCGACTGTTTCCTGCTCAAGGCGCGCCGCCGTGCCCAGGATGCCGAATTGGTGGTGATCAATCATCATCTGCTGTGCGCCGACTGGGCCCTGCGTGAGGATGGTCTGGGTGAGTTGCTGCCGGAAGCGGGGGCGGTGATCGTCGACGAGGCGCACCAGTTCGCCGAGATCGCTGCCCGGTTTCTGGGGGAAAGCGTGACCTCGCGTCAGATTCAGGAGTTGATCCGTGACACCATGGTGGAACTGCAACAGGCCAAGCTGGCCTCGCCCCCGGCTCAACAGCGACTGTTGCGCTTGCGTCAGCGGTTGGGTCAGGCCCAGCAGGCCTTTGCCACGGCGCCGCCGCGGGCGGCTGCGACTGAACTGGAACAGCGGCCGGAGGTGCTGGAACTTCTGGTGGGTTTGAGCGATGAGCTGACCAGGGTGGGCGAAACTTTGCTGCCGCTGGCCGGTGCCAGTCAGGGGCTCGAGTTGTGCTGGCAGCGTTGCCGCAGGTTGGACCAGCGGCTGGTGGACTGGTTGTCGGGGGACCAGGAGGATTGGGTGCGCTGGTTCACCGCAGGAAAGAAGCGGTTTTCCCTCCAGACCACTCCGCTCGAAGTGGCCGGATCCTTCACCGGTTACCGCAAGGGAGCGCCGAGGGCCTGGATCTTCACTTCCGCCACGCTCAGTGTG
>CAYUPV010000170.1:0-6611 GCA_964445885.1 uncultured Methylococcales bacterium | reverse complement strand
CTCCCGTCTGCCCACAGAACCGTGCGTACGGGTCCGTACACGGCTCCTCACGTAAGACGTATCCATTGAGAAACTTCATACCAATGTGCCATTTTCCGGTCGGATCGTATTTCCTGCCCCATCATATTGATGAACCAACTATTCGGATAGGCCCTCGTGACCGCTCGGGCATTTGAGAGTGACCATCGTTTGTGGTTGGCAAAGACCGCTTTGGCAGCTTGCCTGGGTGGCACACCCCGCTTGACCAGTTTTCGATACAGAGGCTGTTTTCTCTTTTGTTGATGCACCAGTCTTGATCGCAATCGTCGCCTGATATGGGCTTCGATCTTTCTCAATTGGGAGGGGTAATAAGTCAGGCTGTAATAGCTCGACCAACCCACGTACCATTGATTGATCTCTTCCAGTGTCATGCCAAGAGTCTTGTGGGCGCCTCGCGGGGTCAGTGCTTTGACTTTATCCATGGCCGTTTGCAGGGCTTTGCGCGCAATGGCAATCGTCCCGTCGACCACGGTAAATCCCAAAAAACTTGACCTTGTCGGATTTGGCCACTTGGCTTTTATCCCGATTCACCTTCAGTTTCAGCTTCCTTTCGATGAATTGGCTGACTTTGTCCATCACTCGATCGGCCGCCTTTTGCGATTTCACGAAGAGGTTACAGTCATCGGCAAACCTGCAAAATTCCAGGCCGCGCTTTTCCAATTCCTGATCCAGTTCGTCCAGAACAATATTGCTGAGCAGGGGGCTTAGGGGGCCGCCCTGCACTGCGCCTTCCTTGCTGGGGTTGACGACGCCATTGATCATGACGCCGCTGCGCAACATGATCCCGATCAGGCGTAATATCCGTTTGTCGGATATTTTCTGTCCCATTCGGGCAATCAGCCGGTCATGATGGATACGATCGAAAAATTGCGATAGGTCGATATCCACCACGTAGGGCTTGCCGCTGTTCTCTATCTCCTGCGCCGCTTGGTGTTGGCTCCGCCCAGGGCGGAAACCGTAACTGTGCGGCGAAAAATGCGGGTCGAAGATCGGTTCCAGCAGCATCTTCAACGTTGCCTGTACCACGCGATCCCGCACCGTCGGTATGCCGAGCAATCTCTTCCCTTTGCCTCCCGGCTTGGGGATTTCCACTCGGCGCACTGGCGATGGCTGGTAAGTCCAAGCTGTCAATTCCTGTTGCAGCTGGCTTAGCTCTTCGTCCAAACCGGTCTCAAAGTCCGCAATGCTGACCCCGTCAACGCCGGGTTTGCCTTGGTTCTTCTTGACCCGTTCGAAGCCTGCTCTCAGAGTAAACCTTGAGCATAGCTGGTCGAAAAGGCTTGGTTCCTCCATCAATAGGTCACTTTCGTTCATTTCACTCTCTTTTGCGGTGGCCTTTCATCAATCGCGCACAACCCATTCTTTTACTGTTTACGTCGCAAATAGTGGATTGCTCCTGTCAGGCTGATCTCAAACCACCAGTCTTTAATCAACGGCCATGGCCGCTTACGTGTTCCGCCCTTCACCTCCGACTTCCTGTCTCTGATCCGGTGTTTTACCCTCCTCCATGTCACCATGAATTCATCGGCACCGAACTTTACGATTACTACGGCTTCATCTGCAGACCCTCGGTTCATAACGACTACATCACTGCAGCGCTTAGGGCTTAAAGTGTCGCAGTTACACCGACCCAAATCCGACGGCCCTTCGCCGGCTAAGATAGTCACCCCTTTCTCGATCTACCTACCTTCAATACCACAACAAGTTACGGTGAGAATATCGGGCTTCGGTGGTCGCGGGCACCTTACCCCCTCGTTGCCGCCTTACGAAGGTTCACTTTCGTTTAGGTGACCGATTTGGCTAGAGCTTCCTTCAGATTCCGCATTGGCTCTCAGCAACCGTGAGCCCCTGTTGGGTAGTTGCTCAGAGTTTCTTTGGACACCCTTGCCTTCGCCTACTTCTTCCCTCCTCTCAGGGTGATGGCTGGACTTCCACCAGCTGGCTGACTACCATGCCAGTCGCACCACGCTGTTCACCCCAACCTACGGGATTTCTCCATGGATCTTTCACGGTAACGCTCATGAAATACAGCAACTTACGCTCCACTGGGATGAAAGAAGTATTTGCACAACCTCGTGTTCTTTCACGGTAACCGAATTGGCGTCGGCACTTGAGCGTCTGAGAGAATGAAAGAACCGAAGACCCATAACAGGGGTCAATAGTGTGTAGGCCTCGTCTATGACAATATTCTTCGAGGCCGTCTGTTGCCTGAATTCCAAGAAGATCTTTTCTTGTCAGCCATCAAGGAGGGACCGCCATGAGTCTCACATTGACCTCCCCCGCCTTCTGCCACGAGGACGACATCCCAGCCAGGTACACCTGTGACGGTGAGGACATCTCCCCGCCCTTGCAGTGGTCCGGCGTGCTTGAAGGCACCCAGAGCCTGGCCCTGATCGTCGACGATCCGGATGCTCCCGATCCCCTGTTCCCAGTCATGACCTGGGTACACTGGGTGCTCTACAACATTCCCCCGACAGCCAGCGAACTGTCTGAAGGCGTCAGCGCTTCCGAACTGCCATCCGGCATCCTGAAAGGGCTGAACGACTGGAAGCGTACCGGTTACGGGGGCCCCTGCCCGCCGCGGGGACGTCATCGGTATTTTTTCAAACTGTACGCCCTGGATCGGGTGCTTCCCGACCTGGACAATCCGGGCAAGAAAGAACTCGAAACGGCCATGAAGGAACACGTCCTCGAAGAAGCCGTCCTGATCGGAACTTATCAGAAGAAATGAGTGCCGGCGGGTGATCGGATTCCCCGATCACCCTGGCACTTTCCCGCCGGCCGCTCTAATATAGGCACGGAACCCGCTCGCCGGAGGGGTTCCTCCCGGTCACGCAATGCCGTCAATTGACCTTCAATCCCCACATGAATCCTCACCCGAAAGCCAGCCAACACTCCCCAGCCGACGACCGCGAGCATCTTTCAGGTGCCATCGAGCGCGTCACCTTCCATAGCGAGGAGACGGGATTCTGCGTCCTCAGGGTCAAGGTGCGTGGGCAGCGTGACCTGGTGACGGTGATCGGTTCCGCTCCCTCGGTGACCCCTGGCGAATATATCGACACCCAGGGACGCTGGGTCAACGACCGGACCCACGGACTGCAGTTCAAGGCGGATCACCTTGCCATTGTCCCCCCAAGTACCCTCGAGGGCATAGAGAAATATCTGGGTTCGGGAATGGTCAAGGGCATCGGCCCCCATTTCGCCAGGAAACTGGTCCGGGCCTTCGGTGAACGGGTGTTCGACGTGATCGAACAGGCTCCGGAAAGGCTGGAGGAACTGGAGGGGATAGGTCCCAAGCGGCGGCGGCGGGTTACCGAGGCTTGGGCCGAGCAGAAGGTGATCCGGGAGATCATGGTATTCCTGCAGTCCCATGGCGTGGGTACTTCGCGTGCCGTGCGAATCTACAAGACCTACGGCGACGAGGCCATCGCCAAGGTGTCGGAGAATCCGTATCGGCTGGCGCTGGACATCTGGGGCATCGGTTTCAAGACTGCCGACACCATCGCTATGAAGCTGGGTATTCCGCCCCATTCCCTGATCCGGGCCCGGGCCGGGGTACGTCACGCCCTGCAGGTGTGGTCGGAACAGGGCCATTGCGCCGCTCCGCGGAAAAAACTGGTGACCGAAGCGGTGAAACTGCTGGAAATTCCCAAGGATACCATCGAAGAAGCCATCGATGCCGAGGTCGAGGCGGAGAACCTGGTGGCCGAATCGAGTGAATTGGAAGACCTAATTTATTTGATGCCATTGCACAAGTCGGAGACCGGTTGTGCCAGGCAAATGCAAAGGCTGCTGGCCGGCCGCCCTCCCTGGGGCGGGATCGATCCGGCCAAGGCAATTCCTTGGGTTGAAGAGAAAACCGGTCTCACCCTGTCAGACTCCCAGCGTCAAGCGGTGGAGACGGTACTCGGCAACAAAGTCAGCATTGTCACCGGCGGCCCGGGGGTCGGTAAGACCACGCTGGTCAACAGCCTGCTGAGAATCCTCAGGGCCAAACAGGTACAGGTCAAACTGTGCGCCCCCACCGGCCGGGCGGCCAAGCGGCTGACCGAAACCACCGGCATCGAGGCCACGACCATCCACCGCCTGCTGGAATTCGATCCCAAATCGTACCGCTTCAAACACGACGATGAAAATCCTCTGGACACCGAGCTTCTGGTCATCGACGAAGCCTCGATGCTGGATGTGGTGTTGATGAACCAGCTGCTCAAGGCAGTACCTGATCGGGCCGCCCTGCTGATCGTGGGTGATGTGGATCAGCTACCTTCGGTGGGTCCAGGGGCAGTGTTATCGGATTTGATCGACTCTGGCGCCATAGCCACGATGTGTCTCACTGAGATCTTTCGTCAGGCCCGATCCTCTAGAATCATCGTCAACGCCCACCGGATCAATCAAGGCAAGGTCCCTGAACCTTCGCCGACTCCCGACAGCGATTTTCACCTGATTGCGGCCGAAACCCCGGAGGAACTCCACGCCAAGCTGATCCACGTGGTCACCGAGCGCATCCCACAACGCCTGGGCTTCAATCCCATCGAGGATATCCAGGTACTTACTCCAATGAACCGGGGGGGACTGGGGGTGCGGGCACTCAACATTGAGTTGCAGACCAGACTCAATGGCGGAAGCGAACCGAAGCTCAACCGCTACGGAACCACTTTCGCACTTGGGGACAAAGTGATCCAGCGTGTCAACAACTACGACAAGGAAGTGTTCAACGGCGATATCGGCCGTATCACCGGAATCGACCGGGAAGAGGGACTGGTCACGGTGGACTTCGACGATCACATGATCCCTTATGAGCTGTCCGAACTGGACGAGCTGTCACTTGCCTACGCCACCAGTATCCACAAGTCCCAGGGTTCGGAATACCCAGTAGTGGTGATCCCCCTGGCGATGCAACATTATCTGCTGCTGGAACGCAATCTCCTCTACACCGGAGTCACCCGGGGCAGGAAGCTGGTGGTGGTGATCGCCCAAACCAAAGCCCTGCGCATGGCGGTCCATAATCGCAAGGCCAGAAAGCGGATCACCCGTCTGGCACAACGGTTGAATTAGACGGCAAAGAATGAGTCATAGGTCAGGAATTCTGCCAACGCGACACCCCAAGACACCTGTCGACATTCCAACCTCCCCGATGATTCAGGAATTCAGCTAAAATAGCTTCGACAACAAAGTATTATTCATCTGACCCTTCGCACAACCAGGCCAAGATGGGATATGGATGTCTCGACGCAGTGACCTGCTGCGTAAATTCAGGCCGGACAGGTTCCGGCCCAGACGATGAATAGGGTAAATCGAGGATGTTTTTGCCTACAGGTTTACAGATTTCACAACTCACAATTTCTGGTATTTGAATCATCCATGAAGCAAAGCCTCCAACTACGCCTGGGCCAGCAGCTCACCATGACCCCCCAGTTGCAACAAGCGATCCGCTTGCTGCAACTCTCGTCCCTGGAGCTTAAACAGGAGATCCAGGAGGCTCTGGAAAGTAACATCATGCTAGAAATAGCGGAGGAAGAAAGGCCGCAGGACAGCAACCCCGGAGAGGCTGAGTCAGGAACCATGGCTGAGGATCGTCCCATCTCGGCCAATTCCGAAGAAATACCTTCCGAACTGCCCCTCGATGCCAGCTGGGATGATGTTTATGACAACGTCTACACCACCGTTGCCGCCGAGGATTCCAATACTGACTTCCTGTTTCAGCGCGTTGCTCCCGAAGGACTTCAGGACCATCTCAAGTGGCAGGCCGAACTGTCGCGTTTCAGCGAACGGGATCAATTCATCGCCACTGCCATCATCGACAGCATCAATGAAAAGGGCTATCTGGAAACGCCCATCGAGAACATCCATGAGGATCTGGCCAGACAGGTGGAGGAGCTGGAACTGGATGAAGTCCTGGCAGTGTTGCACCGGATTCAACAGTTCGACCCCCCGGGGGTCGCCGCCAGGTCGCTGGGTGAGTGCCTGAGCCTTCAACTGCAGCAGTTGCCGGAAGGGACACCGTGGCTGGAACAGGCACTGAAGATCGTCACCGATCACCTGGATGATCTGGGCGCCCAGGACGTCGCAGCACTGAAGAGAAAGTTGGATCTCGAGGATCAAGCCTTCGAGCAGGTGATGGAATTGATCCGCACCCTGAATCCTCATCCCGGCGAGGTCTTCGTCAAAGATGACACCGAATACATTATCCCTGATGTCTTCGTGCACAAGCAAAAGGACAAATGGGTGGTCTCGATCAATCCCGAACTCGCCCCGCGGCTAAGAATCAACCCCTTCTACTCGAATATGATCAAACGCTCCGACAAGAGCGAAGACAGTCAGAGTATGCGCCATCATCTGCAGGAGGCACGCTGGTTCCTCCGCAGCCTTAACAGCCGCAGTGAAACCCTGGTCAGCGTGGCGCAATGTATCGTTGAGAAACAGCAGGATTTCTTCGAGCATGGGGAAATTGCCATGAAACCGCTGATCCTGCGTAACGTGGCAGAAGAACTCAGCCTGCACGAATCCACCGTGTCCAGGGTCACTACCAACAAATTCATGCACACGCCCCGGGGAATCTACGAATTCAAATT
>CAYUPV010000169.1:0-6648 GCA_964445885.1 uncultured Methylococcales bacterium | reverse complement strand
CATAGACATCATATACCTTACCATATGCTCAGATAGGAGGTGACGCCGCTGCCGCGGCGTCACTAATAACACAGGGCTGGGTCAACTCGAGGCCGGGGTCTCCTTCTCTTCTTCTTCGCGGGTATCCATCTTCAAGGGGACATAGGCAGGACACCAGCGCAGTACCGCTGTGGCGATCGGTACCAGACCGATAATTCCCCACCAGCTTTTGAAATAGAGACCCAGACCGACGATGACCACGCCGGCGATGATACGGATCAGTCGGTCCTTTTTACCGACATTAGGTTCCAGTTTCAACATGATAGTCACCTCCTCCGTCCAGTCATGCTTTTTCGTTTTCATGAAATGGCCAAGTGTGTAGACCTTGGCCATGGCATTATGGACCTCATGGGCAGTGACGACAATCACTCCTTGGAGGCAGAAGGCAACGTTTCCTGCAGCAGCGTATTGAGACGACGCACGAACTCCGCCGGATCGTCCAATTGCCCGCCTTCTGCCAGCACTGCCTGATCGTACAGGAGCCGGCTCAAATCCTCGAAACGCTGGGAATCGGTCTCATCACGCAAGCGTTCTACCAGGCCGTGCTTGGGATTGACTTCGAGTATAGGTCTGGCTCCTGCGACCACAGGCTGGCCCGATGATTTGATTATGCTTTCCATGCGTCGGCTGAGACCAAAGGCATCGAGCACCAGACACGCCGGAGAATCGGTCAGGCGCTGACTGAGCTTGACCTCGCTCACGTTGTCCCCAAGCGCCTGCTTGATCTTTTCAAGTATTCCACTGAATGCCTGAGCCACCAACTCCCGGGCCTTTTCCTCGCCCTGATCCTTGAGTTTTCCCAGATCCAGTTCGCCTTTGGCCACCGATTGCAACGGCTTGCCATCGAACTCGGTCAAATGGGTCACCAGCCATTCGTCCACCGGGTCCCATAACAACAGCACTTCAATCCCTTTCTGACGTAAGACTTCCAGATGCGGGCTGTTCTTCGCCGCGGGATAGTTCTCCGCCACCAGATAGTAGATCTTCTCCTGGCCTTCCTTCATCCGCGCCACATAATCCGGTAGAGAGACGTTCTGGCCCTCATCATCGTCATGGGTGGTGGCAAAGCGCAGCAGTCTGGCAATGCGGTCGCGGTTCTTCGGATCCTCGATGACCCCTTCCTTGAGTACGGTACCAAAAGACTGCCAAAAGGGTTGGTATTTTTCCGGCTCGTTGTTTGCCAGGTCCTCCAACAACCCCAGCACTTTCTTTACCGCGCCGGCGCGGATCCTCTCCAGCGTGCGGTTCTCCTGCAGGATCTCGCGGGAGACATTGAGAGGCAGGCTGTCGGAATCGATCACCCCCCGGACGAATCGCAGGTAGCGGGGCATCAGTTTGGGGTCTTCCATGATGAAGACCCGTTGTACGTACAGTTTAACGCCATGGGCTGATTCCCGTTCCCACAAGTCGAAAGGGGGCTGTCTGGGAATGTACAGCAGCAGGGTGTACTCGGTGGTCCCCTCGACCCGGCTGTGAACATACGCCAGGGGTGGTTCGAAATCGTGAGCGACGTGTTTGTAGAACTCCTCGTAATCCTGCTCTTCGATCTCGTCCCTGGAGCGGATCCACAATGCCGAGGCCCGATTGACCACCTCCTCTCCCTCCCCGTTCTCCTTCCTCATCACGATGGGAAGCGGAATATGGTCCGAGAACTTGTGGACGATGGCGCGCAACCGGTTCGCCTCCAGGAACTCGTCCATTCCCTCGCGAAGATGGAGGGTCACGGTCGTACCGTGATCGGCTCTGTTGACTGCCTGCAGGGTGTAGTCTCCTTCCCCCGATGATTCCCAGCGCACTCCCTGTGCTGCAGGAACACCCGCCTTGCGGCTTTCCAGGGTCACGCGGTCGGCAACGATGAATGAAGAATAGAATCCCACCCCGAACTGTCCGATCAGGCGGTTGTCGCTGGCCTCGTCTCCACTGAGGGATTCGAGGAACTGGCGGGTGCCGGAACTGGCAATGGTGCCGATGTTGTCGATCACCTCATGGCGATCCATGCCGATCCCGTTGTCCCGGACCGAGAGGGTCCGGGCGGCTTTGTCGTAGTCTATCCAGATCTTCAGTTCGCTATCGCCTTCGTACAGGGATTCGTCAGCCAAAGCCTGGAAACGAAGTTTTTCGGCGGCATCGGCCGCATTGGAGATCAGCTCACGGAGAAAGATCTCCCGGTTGCTATACAACGAATGGATCATCAGCTTGAGCAGCTGCTTGACTTCGGCCTGGAATCCTATGGTCTGTTTGTTCTGTACAGTCTCGCTCATGGTCTCCGAATCTTGTCCAATTGAATTGAGAAAACTTACCGCTAAGGCGCAGAGAATATTTTAATTACCCTGCGCCTTGGCGGTAACAATGTATTGGGGTTTATCCAGGGAAAATTCAAGCGATGAAGCGGTCCTTCCCTTTGCCCAGAATCATTTCCTTGTGCCGTTCCCGGGCCAGGTATCTCTGCCGATCGGCATACATCGCATAGAGGATCAGTCCCATCATCCCAAGAAAGAGCCACCAACCTATCCAGAACAACAACTGCATCAGTTTAAGGGCTTCAGGATGGGTGAAGACGTAGTCGTTGAGGGCCATAAAGAATTCCTGCATGGCATTCACCTGATGTTTCGGCTCGGCTTTTTGACTTTACGCCAGCCCGATTACCAAGTCAACCGCTTGATTGTTCTTGGGCTTTTGCCTTAAAGTGCAACCAACACCAAGCCTGGGGGATCATTATGGCGCGTGAACAGTGGAAGAGCGAAATGGGGTTTCTACTCGCTGCGGTGGGCTCGGCCATCGGCCTGGGCAACATCTGGCGTTTCAGCTATATGGCCTACGAACATGGCGGCGGAGCCTTCCTGATACCTTATTTGACCGCCCTGTTCACCGCAGGTATCCCCCTGTTGATACTGGAATACGCCATTGGCCACGAACGCATCGGTTCCGCCCCCCTCGCTTACGCCAAGATCAGTCGCCGCTGGGAATGGCTGGGTTGGTGGCCGGTGTGCTTCGTCATGTTCGGCATCATCCTCTATTACAGCGTGGTGATCGCCTGGTGCCTGGATTACTTCTTCTACTCCTTTTCCCTGGCCTGGGGAGATGATCCCAATGATTTCTTTTTCAACCAGTTCCTCAAGGTAAGCAAATCCCCGGCTGACCTGGGAGAGATCCGCACCCCGATCCTCTATGGTCTGGTATTCGTCTGGTTCATTACCTGGTGGGTGGTGTACCGGGGAGTGCAACGGGGCATCGAACTGGCCAATAAGATCCTGATGCCAACCCTGCTCCTGCTCACCACAGTCCTGGTGTTGTGGTCTCTGACCCTGGACGGAGCCTCGACGGGGCTGAAGGCCTACGTGACGCCGGATTTCTCCAAGCTCTCCGACCCCAAGGTCTGGATCGATGCCTATAGCCAGATCTTCTTCACCCTGAGCCTGGCCTTTGGCATCATGATCGCCTACGCCAGCTATCTCCCCGACAAGGCCAATATCACCGGCAATGCCCTGCTCACCGCTTTCATCAACTGCGGCTATTCCCTGTTCGCGGGGGTCGGCGTGTTCGCGGTGCTGGGCTTCATGGCCACCGCCGAAGGCAAACCGCTGGCCGAAGTGGTCAGCAAGAGCATCGGACTGGCCTTCGTCGCCTACCCCAAGGCGCTTTCACTGATGCCCGGCGGTAACCTGTTCGGGGCCGTGTTTTTCTTGTGCCTGGTGGTGGCGGGTCTGTCATCGGCGGTCTCGATCATCGAGGCTTTTATTGCTGCAGTGGTGGACAAATTCGGTACCCCGAGAGGGCCATTGGTGTCGGTCGTCAGCGTGCTGGGATTCATAGGCTCGGTCATCTTCGCGTCCCGGGCCGGACTGCTGTGGCTGGATATTGCCGACCATTTCCTGACCCATTACGGGCTGGTCATCGTGGGCGTGGTGGAATGCGTGGTCATCGGCTGGCTATTCGATCTGCCGATGTTGCGACATCATATCAATCGTATTTCTTCGATCCGCCTGGGCAGGTATTGGGAAATCCTGATCAAGGGTTTCATTCCGCTGGCCCTGATGATCATCATCCTGGGAGACCTGTATCAGGACATCACCCAACCTTATGGCAACTATACCTGGACCGCGCTGATCCTGATCGGCCGTGACTGGCTGCTGTTCAATCTGGCGCTGGCCGTATTCCTGGCCAGCCGTCCCTGGAAGACAGGCAATCACCGCCATCCCGGCAGGGGGGTCACCCTATGAGCCATCCAGAGTTCGGGCTGGAACCGGATCTCGTCTACCTCAACCATGCCGGTGTCGGACCCTGGCCCTGTCGCACCAAGGAGGCCGTCATTCGTTTCGCTGAACAGAACAGCTTCCGGGGGGCCGCCAACTATCCCCACTGGCTGACAGTGGAAAAACGCCTCCGGAACAATCTCCAACGACTCATCAATGCCCGCTCCAGCGATGACATCGCCTTGGTCAAAAACACCTCAGAGGCTTTATCGATGGTGGCCTACGGCCTCGCTTGGCAGGAAGGCGACAACATCGTCACCAGCCACGAGGAATTCCCCTCCAATCGGATTCCCTGGGAATCCCTGCAAGACCAGGGAGTGGAACTGCGTCAGGCGGACCTGACCCGCGCTTCCACCGCCGAAGATGCTCTGTTCGAACTGGTGGACCGGCATACGCGGCTGCTCACCATCAGCTCGGTACAATATGCCAGTGGCAGGCGTATGAATCTGGAGCGGATCGGTGAGTTCTGCCACCATCGGGGGATACTGTTCTGTATCGATGCCATCCAGAGCATTGGTGCCCTGCAGGCCGACGTCCAGGCATGGCAGGCGGATTACGTCATGGCCGATGGCCACAAATGGCTGCTGGGGCCGGAAGGGCTGGGCTTTTTCTACACTACGCCGCAGTCACGGGATCGCCTGCGTCTGACTCAGTATGGCTGGCACATGGTGGAACACGCTGGCGACTATGACCGTAACGACTGGGAACCCGCCACATCGGCCCGGCGATTCGAATGCGGCAGCCCCAACATGCTGGGCATCCATGGCCTTGAAGCCAGTACTGATTTGCTCCTGGAGACAGGCATGGCGGAAGTGGAACAGCAGGTGCTGTCCAATGCCACCTGGCTGGTCGGGAATATCCTTGCAGATCCACGTCTGAAGCTGCTGTCGCCCAACAAACATCACGCCGGTATCGTGACCTTCCGGCCCGTAGCAGGGAATGCCGTCCAACTGTTCGAGTACCTGCGCGATCATGGCGTCATCTGCGCCCAACGGGATGGCGGCATCCGTTTCTCACCCCATTTTCACAATACGAAACAAGACCTGGAAACGGCGCTGGATCTGGTAGGACAATGGTTGGCGCAAAATAAATAAAAAGAAACTTGCTCCATGGGGGACCCGAATTGGGTGTAATCATGCCTTCGGATTGACTCAGCCTGATTCGGTTCATCGACGATTCATCGAATATACTCTAATCTTATGGGAAAACTTCCCAGCATTACGAGTTCCAAAGTGAAACAAATCCGCCTTTTGTCCAAGTCTCTATCGACGCTGTTCGCAACCCTTGGCATCGCCCTTCCGGCCTATGCGCTGCAGGATCTGCCGCTAGGCCCTTCGAGCACGACCAACGCTCTTAGTCAACATAAGAGGTTGACGTCGAAGGCGGAAGGCTACAGGAAACGCTTCGTCACCTATTCCGTCCCCAAAGTGCCGTTGGTGGATTCGCAGGGTAACCCGGTGAGCCTGGCCAAACTGGCGCATGGCGACAGACCCTTGGTGGTCAACTTCATCTTCGCCACCTGCCCCACTATATGCCCCATTCTCACTGGCACCTTCAAAGGAGCGAAAAAGGAATTGATGGCATCGATTTCCCCACCTCTGATGATCTCGATCACCATCGATCCGGAACACGACACCCCTGAGATACTGGAGGCCTACCGCAAACGCCACCGTGCAGGTTCCGGGTGGCTGTTTCTCACCGGATCGCACGATGCAATCCTGAATGTCGAAAAAGCCATGGACATCTATCGTGGCGACAAGATGAGTCACGAAGCGGTGACCCTGATCAAAGTGCCTCAAAAGAAGGAATGGTTGCGACTGGATGGTTTTACCGGTACCACAGCGCTGGTGGACGAATATCGAGCACTGCTAAAGGCGCAATAATGAAGAAACGATCTCAGGGGCGATATCCACAGTGGCGGCTATTGGTATAGTATCCATTGGCCTTGAGACAAAATTCGAGCGCCTTGGGACTGCGGGGCTGCATTTCACAATTTTCGCGAAGTTGGCGGGCCAGGTCACAGAAAAAATCCTTTTTCAAGGCCGGATCACTGCTTCCCTGCTCGGGATTCCACGCCATCTGGTCCTTGCTAGGATTGGATGACGATGAGTCCGAGCCGGCGGCTGCAGTGGAACCTAGTGAACCCGCCCCTCCAAGTGCTGAATACCTAAGTGGGGCGACCCCGGCACCTTTGGGTTCAACCGATCTTCTACCGTCCTTCCGTGTCCAGTTGCCGGCCTGGTTTCCCTCCTGAGTGATTCCTGAATCCGATTCCGGCCAGGCGGCACTCGGCCCGGAAGCGCGAAGCTTCCCGTATTTTCCATTGTGTTCATCTCGTCCAGTCAAAGGCCGTGAG